>JBLRXF010000134.1:0-8227 GCA_047920875.1 Haliea sp.
CAGCGATCAGGTCCGCGCCAGACCCAGTAAATGCGCCATATCCTTGAAGAAGATTCGCGCATGAGCCACTGGCCGCGAGCGTACGAGCCGCTTCTGAGTGTAGGCCTGCCAGGTCAGGAACTGCACATCAGGATCCTTGCACATGGTCACAAAGCGCTCCCGGCGCTTGTCGCTGGAATACCAGAAGCGCTGCATGATCCCGAGGATCCAGAACACCCGGCCGTGTTCGCGCAGAAAACGCTTGCGCGCCGTGGCCAGGGCTCGCGGATTCCCACTGACCAGGAATTCGGCAACCGATTCCGCCGCCAGGCGCCCACCCAGCATCGCGTAGTAGATGCCCTCACCCGAGGCAGGTGCCACCACGCCCGCGGCATCACCGGCCAACAGCACGTTACGACCATCGTCCCAGCGCTTGAGCGGCTTCAGCGGGATTGGCGCACCCTCCTTGCGCAGGGTACGGGCCTGATCCAGGCCTGTCACCGAGCGGAGCAGGGATACTGCCGCCGGCGCTGAGTAATCGCGCAAGGCGCTGCCAGTGCCAATACTGACCTTGTCACCGTGCGGAAAAACCCAGGCGTAGAAGTCAGGTGACAGTCGCCCCTGATACCAGACGTCGCAGCGGCTGCCGTCAAAATCATCCGCACCGCTGCCGGCCAGGTCATCATTCGCAGCAGGCGCAGCAACGATCTCATGATAGGCGAAGACACTCTTGATCTTGTCTGCGCCGGGCACGCACTGGCGCCCAACCTGGGAGCGGGCACCGTCGGCACCAATCACGGCGCGGGCACTAACAGTGACCAGGCCACCCTCCCCCGACTTGTCCAGGTAGCTGACGCTTACCCGGCCATCCGCCAACCGGGTCAGTGACTTGAAGCTGCCGATGCGCAGGTCCGCGCCGGCGTCGACGGCCCGCTGCCGCAGCCAGGGGTCGAAATCCTCGCGATCGACCATGCCGACATAGGTACCGGCGATGGGCATGTCCACCCGCTGGCTCGCTGGCGAGATCATGCGCGCCGAGCGGATCCGGGCGACGATCAGGTGCGGCGGAATCTCAAAGTCCTCGATCAGCCGGGGGGGAATGGCGCCGCCACAGGGCTTGATCCGAAAGGCGCGCTCCAGCAGCAGGACCCGGGCGCCGCCGCGGGCGAGATCGGTGGCGGCAGTCGCCCCGGAAGGGCCGCCGCCCACCACGATGACATCAAATTCGGTTTCGGTACTCATTGGCTCAGGCACTCCTGTCCATGACATTGACCATGGCGATTTCGCCAAAGGAAGGTAGGTCGCGGGGGGACCGCGCGGGATCGCTGCGCAGAGCGGCCAGCCCCAGCCAGGCGGCGAGCACAAACACGCAGGCTTCAATACTGAAGACCAGACTGTAGGCGATGGCGGGCTGTTCCAGCACATAGCGGGCAAGGTCAAAAGCTACCGTGCCGACAAAGCCGCCAAGGCCGAAGGCAATCGCCTGGGCCGCACCCCACAGCCCCATGCGCAGACCTTCGCGGTGGGCCTGGCCGTGACTGGCCAGCATCATCATCGAGGCGATGGCCGCCACTGCAAAAGCGCCATTGGCGACCCCGAGGCAGAAAACGTTGCCGGCCAGGGGCCAGCTGTCGGCGCGGAAGCCGCCCCAGGCAATACCGGCAAGGGCGACACCCGAGGCAAGGCAGCCACCCACTACCCAGCGGCGCAGCACAGCCTCGCGGGCGCTGCGACCGAGGGAGCCCGTCACCGCCACCAGCAGCATGCCCACCAGCACGCCGCCGTGCTGGACACCGGACAGCTGGGTGGACTCCCCCGGCGTCATCCCGAACACCATGCCCGCATAGGGCTCCAGAATCAGGTCCTGGGCGCTGTAAGCGAGCATGGAGACAAAGACAAACAGGGTGAACCGACGGGCCTCGGTTTCCTGCCACACCTCGGCGAGCGCTTCGCGAAAGCGGGGCATACCAGCGGCGTCGGCGGACAAAGACTGCGCCTCTGCGTGACCGAAAGGCTCCTGTCCTGGCGCCCGGCCTTCGAGACCCTGCAGGGACAGCACCGTGACCAGCAGCGCACAGCCGGCAACCACGGCCGTCACCAGGATCAGGCGCTCCGGTGAATAAGGATCGAGGAAGTGTCCAGCCAGGCCCGCAGTCACGGCAAAGCCGGCAATCATCATGATCCAGACAACCGTTGCGGCAGCGGCCTTGCGCTGTGGCTCAACCCGCTTGGCCATGAGCGTCAGCAGCGAAGTGCCCGCCGAGCCCACGCCAAAACCAATCAGCACGAACGCCAGTACCGCCAGTGCCGTGCCCTGGGCCGTGGAATGGGCCATCAAGGCCGTGGCCACCGAGGCCAGAATCCCGCCCGCCGCCAGCACCAGCATCCCGCCGATGATCCACGGGGTACGCCGGCGGCCCACGTCGGAGCCATAACCGAAGTGTGGTCGCGACAGCTGCACAATATGGTGCAGCGCCACCAGGATGCCCGGGAGCATGGCCGGCAATGCCAATTCCACGACCATGACCCGATTAATGGTCGAGGTGGTGAGAACAATGATTGCCCCCAGGGCCGTCTGCACCAGACCCAGGCGAATGATGCCGAACCAGCCAAAGTTGGGGCCGTTCACAGCGGCGCTCCGGCAAGCGAGCGCAGTGCCACCGCGCTGGCCATCATCCCGAGGACGTAGAGCATCACCCCGGTGGTGTTATACCAGGGCGCGAGACCGCGGGGGTCCCGCAGCAAACGCAGCATCGCGGCCCACTGCAGAACCAGCAGCAGCGCGATGACACCGGCATAGGCCTCCAGCCCCCAGAACCACAGCAGACCTATTACCGCCAACTGCGGCAAGGTCATGACCACACAGGCAAGCCGCGCCGCTCTCCGGGGCCCAAGCTGTACCGGAATGGTGCGCACGCCGAGCTGACGGTCACCGGCGAGTGACTTGAAATCGTTCAGCGTCATGATGCCGTGAGCACCCACACTGTACAGCAGCGCCAGCAGCAGCACCGGCGTCCCGGGCATGGCCCCGCCCAGCATCACCGCGGTACCAGTGATCCAGGCAAGACCCTCGTAGGACAGACCTACCGCGGCATTGCCCCACCAGCCATTCAGTTTCAGCCGCAGTGGCGGTGCGCTGTAAGCCCAGGCGAGAAACAGGCCAAGCACCGTGGCCGCCAATACCCAGGTGCCGAGCAGGGCGCCGACCGCTATGCAGAGCAGGGACCAGACCAGGGCATAGTAAAGCCCCCACTGCCCGGGAACGCGGCCAGAGGGGATCGGCCGGCCGGGTTCGTTGATGGCGTCCACCTCGCGATCATGCCAGTCGTTGATGATCTGGCTCGCACCGCAGACCAGCGGCCCCGCGAGCAACACCCCGACCACCAGCAGCCACCAGTGGTCAGTCACCGAGACGCCTGACGCGACCACGCCACAGGCAAAGGCCCACATGGGCGGAAACCAGGTAACCGGCTTCAACAACTGCAGCAGGGCCGCGGGCTCGGGCAGGGGACGGGTAATCGTGCTATCAGTGCCAAGACTCATGGCTGTAATTTAGTATTGACACATTGAAGTGTCAATTTATATTTACGCTTGTTGGGAGAGTGACCCTCAGCGGGTCAATCAGGCAAGGTCGCTGTCAGGACCGCCCAGGTCATAGCGGCGCAGCTTCGCATACAGGCTCTGCCGGCTGAGGCCCAGCAACTCCGCCGCAGAGGCGCGGTTGTCGCCGGTCAGCTTGAGGGCCGCTTCTATGCACAGCGCCTCTATGATATCGGTGGATTCCCGCACCAGCTCTTTCAGGGGTACGCGCCCCACGCGCTGGGTGACTTGCTCCACCGACCGCGGCAGGCGCAGTGTGTCCGGATGCTCCGAGCTGATCCGCCGGCTGGTATCGCGAACAAAAAATGCAAACAGCGGCGGACGCACCTCCGACAGCCGGCAAGCGGAAATCTCGACGTCGGTCACGGCACCCAGCTCGCCCCGCAGCGCGGTGGCAAACAGGCGCACGCTGTCCCGCTGCCGCAGGTTGGCCAGGAGCACGCTCAGATCAACCCCCGTGCGCCCGAGCCAGCGGTCAGCCGAATAACCCAGAGCCTGCTCTTCGGAAACCAGCTGAGCAAGATCAAGGAAGGTCTTGTTGACGGCCTCTATGCGCCCGTCAACGTCCATCAAGAGCACTGCATCGGGAGACCGGCGCAGACTCTCCGGGAGATAGTGCTCGCCAGCGCCAGCCAAGGCAGACACGTCGCTGCCGATGACGCCGAGGCGAATCAGAAAACGACTTTCATTGGCCTGGCGCAGGAAACTGGCCACCACGCTGAAGCTGGTATCGCCATTGGCGGCAGCAACCCCTGCCGCGCTGCCCTTGCCCACGGCCTGCGCCTCGCGCAGCAGGGAGGACACGGCAGCCATGCCGGCGTTGTCGAATCCGGCGGGAAAGGGCTTGCCAATCACATTCTCGCCACCGGCGAGCAACTCAGCGGCGCGCGGGTTGGCTTCCAGAATTCTGCCGCTGGCGGCATCGATCACCAGAATCGCGTCCGCAACCATGTCGAACAACATCCGGTAGCGAGTCTCGAGCTGGCGCAGGCGCCAGTAGTCCTGCTCCAGTGCTTGCTGGGCATTGAGCAGCTGTTGGCGCAGATTCGCCATCGGGCGCAGGTCGCGGCCCAGCGCCACCACTCTGTCGGCGCCATGCGCAGGCTCACTCACAACCCGATACTGTACCGGCAGCTCAGCCCCGAGGACGTCGAGGTGAGTGATATCCGCCTCCACCGGGACACCGGGGGTGGCTCGCGCCGCAGTGAGTAATCCCTCTATCCGGGAGCCACCGTCACCCAGTGCCGTCTGCGCCCAGAGACGCCCCACCCAGGTCTGGTCAACACAGGCATCGAGTTCGCTGCTCGCGACCACCAACTCACTCACTACCCCCCGGTCATCCAGGACCAGTGAGAAGTCAGCGGCCTGCTCAACCAGAGCGGCCAGCGTTGAAGTTCCGAGATCGCTAAGCACGTATTCCAATCCATTGTGGGCAAGAAAACAGTTGATATCTGCAACCGCCCGTTTTGACGGGGCGCGATTATCACACGGTCAGAGGCGAATACACAGACCAGACCTCGATCCGATGCCCGCGACTTGTCCAGATTCCTTGATTATTTGTCCAGGTTTGCACTCCTTCGGCAACTCTAGCAGTTAACGTCACCACCCGGCTATTGTCAAACTTTATTGACGTTTTAATGTGTAAGGTTTTGTTGACAATGGCCCTTGTCGGGACTAAATTCGCTACAGGCAATCAATAAAGCAGACAAGGTTATGAGCACCATGCCGACCCAGCCCTCCCGGGCCAGACGCACATTTGAGCCACTCTATACCCCCGAGCAGCGTTTGCGCCGCGACAACTCCTACTGGACTGTCATCCAGGGTCTGTTGGCGCCCATCCAGTTCCTGGTGTTTCTGGTAAGCGTGGTCCTGGTGATCAATTTCCTGAATAACGGCACCGGCTATGCCGCGGCGACAGCGTCCGTAGTCTGCAAGACCGCCCTGCTACTGCTGATCATGGTGACCGGTGCCATCTGGGAGAAAGTGGTGTTTGGGCAGTACCTGTTCGCCGAGGCGTTCTACTGGGAGGACATGGTGAGCATGGTCGTCATCGCCCTGCATTGCGCCTATGTCGCAGCCTGGCTGTTCGACCTCGCGGGGCCGCAACAGCAAATGTGGCTGGCGCTGGCGGCCTACGGCGCCTATGTCGTCAACGCCGCACAGTTCCTGATCAAGTTCAGCGCCGCACGCCGCGATGGCCACGAGGCAAGCGCCAGCCCGGGCCGCAACGGCAACTGGGCGGGGGCCACTGAATGAACCAGGCGCTGCTCGCGACCGACTACAGCAATGCCGCGCCGCTGCAGGCACGGCAAGAGCGCGGCCAGAGGGCCGTCTTTTGCGGGCTCACCTCCATAATTTGGCTACACCGGAAAATGCAGGATGCGTTCTTCCTGGTGGTGGGTTCACGCACCTGCGCGCACCTTATCCAGTCTGCCGCAGGGGTGATGATTTTTGCCGAGCCGCGCTTTGCCACCGCCGTACTGCAGGACCGCGACCTGGCCGGCATGGCGGACTGCAATGAGGAGCTCGACCGGGTAGTGGGGCAGATCGTCGCTCGCCGTCCCGAGATCAAAACCCTGTTTCTGGTGAGCTCCTGCCCCTCGGAGGTGATCAAGCTCGATCTGGGCAACGCCGCCCAGCGGCTGCAGCAATTGCATGCGGGCAGGATCCGTTTCATCGACTACTCAGGTAGCGGCATTGAAACCACCTTTACCCAGGGCGAAGACAGCTGCCTGCTGAATATGGTGCGGGATTTGCCTGCCAGCAGCGACACAAGCCCTTCATTGCTGGTTGTGGGCACTTTGGCCGACGTGGTGGAAGACCAGTTCCAGCGCCTGTTTGATCAGCTGGGGATTGGTCCAGTAACGTTTTTCCCAGGGCGCAGTGCCAATGCCATGCCTGCCATAGGCCCGGGCACGCGGATCCTCATGGCCCAACCCTACCTGGGCGAGACGGCCCGCGCCCTGCTGGCGCGCGGTGCGTCCCTGCTGTCGGCTCCATACCCTTTGGGAGCGGAGGGCACCAGCGAATGGCTGTGGGCTGCAGCCGACGCCTGGCAGGTAGACAAGGGGTATTTCGACGGCATTATTGCAGCACCGCTGGCACGGGCGCGACGTGCCCTGCAGGGCCCGAGAGAGGCACTTGCGGGCAAACGCGTCGCGTTCCTGCCCGATTCACAGCTGGAAATTCCTTTGGCTCGCTTCCTCCAGCGGGAGTGCGACATGCAACCGCTGGAAGTTGGCGTGCCCTTCCTCGACCAGCAGATGCTGGCCGGTGAGATGCCCTTGCTCCCGGAAGATCTGCAGGTAACCGAAGGCCAGGATCTCGACCCGCAGCTGGACCGTATCCGCGCCTCGCGTCCCGATCTCACCATTTGCGGACTCGGCATCGCCAATCCGCTGGAAGCTGAGGGGCTGCGCACCAAGTGGTCCATCGAACTCATGTTTACGCCGATTCAGGGCTTCGACCAGGCCGGTGATCTCGGCGCCCTGTTCACCCGCCCGCTGGCGCGTTCCGACCGGCTGAGGGTCTGATCATGGAGCTTACTTTCTGGACTTACGAAGGCCCACCCCACGTTGGCGCAATCCGGGTGGCAGCCTCCATGCGCGATGTCCACCTGGTGCTGCACTCTCCCCAGGGCGATACCTACGCCGACCTGCTGTTCACCATGATCGAGCGCAACGGCAAGCGGCCGCCGGTCACCTACACCACCTTCCAGGCGCGGGATCTGGGCGGCGACACTGCCGGGATAGTCACCGATACCCTGGCGGCAGCCGTTGCCCGGTTCAAGCCGCAGGTGCTGCTGGTGGCGGATTCCTGCACGGCGGAACTGATCCAGGACCAGCCGGGGACTCTGGCTGAGGGGGCGAACCTGGGAGTCCCGGTGATTGCCCTGGAAATGCTGGCCTATTCGCGCAAGGAAAACTGGGGCGCCAGCGAAACCTTCTACAGTCTGGTGCGAGGCCTGCTCGGCAGCAGAGCGCCGGCACCCGGGACGGCGCCAGAGCCGCGAGCACCCGGCCGCCGCCCCAGCGTCAACCTGCTGGGCCCGACCTCACTGGGCTTTCACTGCCGGGATGACGTTCTGGAACTGCGCCGCCTGCTGGACTCCGTGGGGGTGGATATCAACGTGGTGGCACCCGCCGGGGCGAGCCCCGCGGACCTGCTGCGCCTGCCGGCAGCGGACGCCAACGTCTGCCTGTACCCGGAAACAGCCGACCTGGCCTGCACCTGGCTGGCGCGCACCTTCCGCCAGCCCACCATCAAGACCGTACCCATCGGCGTCGGCGCTACACGCGATTTCCTCACGGAGCTCGTCTCGTGTTCGTTCTCGTTCCCGTTCGTACTCTTTGTGTGTCTTCGAGCCTTGGAAGCGCGAGGAAGAGGTCCCTCGTACCACCTGGTCTACATTCCGTTCGACCTCTTGCATCTTCCTCCGCAGCACTTCCACGCACGACTTGAATGCGACCGTGCGGTGTTGGTTCGTGTCCGTTGCTGCTCGTCTTGGGGCCGTCGATCCACCGCGTCGTTCCACCGCTTGTGCGTATTCCCGCGTGCGATCCATGCTCTCTCACTCCGCCCTGTAGGACGTCTTGCACCATGTGCTGCTTCGTGTTTCGCGTGCGTGTGCGACGTCCGACGTGGTCCA
>JBLRXF010000135.1:0-8187 GCA_047920875.1 Haliea sp.
ACCACATCTTCCTGGCGCACCGACAGCGGCATGCCGCTGGCGATGCACAGCTGTTCGCGAACGATGTCGATGCCGGTGATCATCTCGGTGACCGGGTGTTCAACCTGGACCCGGGTGTTCATTTCGATAAAGTAAAAGCCGCCGTCCTCGTACAGGAACTCAAAGGTGCCCGCACCGCGGTAGCCGATCTCGACACAGGCGGCGACACAGGCTTCAGCCACTTGGGCGCGCAGGTGCTCATCCACCCCCGGGGCCGGTGCCTCTTCCAGCACCTTCTGGTGCCGGCGCTGCAGGGAGCAGTCGCGGTCGCCCAGGTGGATGGCGTTGCCCTGGCCGTCGGCGATCACCTGCACTTCCACATGGCGCGGCTTCTGCAGGAACTTCTCCAGATACACCACGCCGGAGCCAAAGGCCGCGGCGGCCTCGGCCTGGGTCAGTTGCACGGAATTCAGCAGGGCGGCCTCGTTGTGTACCACCCGCATGCCCCGGCCGCCGCCGCCGGCGGCAGCCTTGACGATCACCGGGTAGCCGATGCGGCGAGCCACTTCCAGGGTGCGCTCGGCGTCTTCGGTGAGCGGGCCATCGGAGCCCGGTACCGTGGGTACCCCGGCCTTTTTCATCGCCTCGATGGCGGAAACCTTGTCGCCCATCAGGCGGATGGTATCGGCCCTTGGGCCGATAAAGATGAAGCCGCTTTTCTCCACCTGCTCGGCGAAGTCCGCGTTCTCGGCCAGGAAGCCATAGCCCGGATGGATCGCGGTCGCATTGGTGATCTCGGCGGCGCTGATGATGGCGGGTATATTCAGGTAACTGGCGGTGGAGGCGGCGGGGCCGATACAGACCGACTCGTCGGCGAGACGCACGTGCATCAGCTCGCGGTCTGCCTTGGAGTGGACCGCCACGGTCTTGATGCCCAGCTCCTTGCAGGCCCGGAGAATGCGCAGGGCTATCTCACCGCGATTGGCGATGAGTACCTTTTCCAGCTTGGCCATGGTGTGTTCCTCTGCTTGCGGCGCCTGGGCGCCGGGGCTGTGTCAGACGATGGAGAACAGGGGCTGCTCGAATTCGACCGGCTCGCCGTTGTCGACCAGGATGGCCTCGATGGTGCCGGCCTTGTCGGCCTCAATCTGGTTCATCATCTTCATGGCTTCGATAATGCAGAGAACATCGCCAACCTTGACGGTCGTGCCCACTTCAACGAATGACGGCGAGGTCGGCGAGGGGGAGCGGTAGAACGTGCCGACCATGGGCGAGTTGATCACCTTGCCGGTGTTGACTGGCGCGCTCGCGGCGGCAGGTGCTGCGGCTGCCGGCGCGGCAGCTGTGGGTGCCGGCGCCGGCGGGGGTGCTACGGGCGCGTGGGCGTAGGCCGCCATCAGGGGCTGGGCGCTGTTGCGGCTGATGCGCACCGACTCCTCCCCTTCCTTGATTTCTATCTCATCGATGTTGGACTCTTCCAGCAATTCGATCAGCTTCTTGACTTTGCGAATGTCCATAGTGGGCTCTCTCTGGTTTCGGTTAAGGCTGTTCCAGGCTGCGGATCGCGGCCAGTAGTCCAAGTTCATAGCCCTGGGCACCGAGGCCGCAGATGACCCCGCGAGCCAGATCCGAGAAATAGGAGTGCTGCCGGAAGGGCTCGCGGGCATGGGTGTTGGACAGGTGTATTTCAATGAACGGAATGGCCACCGCAGCCAGGGCATCGCGCAAGGCAACGCTGGTATGGGTGAATGCCGCGGGGTTGATGAGAATAAAGTTTACCCCCTCGAGGCGGGCGTCATGGATACGTTCCACCAGTTCGTACTCGGCATTGCTTTGCATCGCCAGCAGGTGATGGCCGCGTTCGGTCGCCAATGTGGCGAGATCGCGGTTGATGTCCGCGAGTGTTGTAGACCCGTAAATTGCCGGCTCGCGTTCACCAAGCAGGTTCAGATTGGGGCCGTGCAATACCAGGATGGTTGCCATGATCCGCCGTCTTCACTCTTCTCGACCTTACTGGGCGGATTCTCGCGCATATCCCAGATGCTGTCTATGTTTAATGTTATTTTTTGGGAAATGGCGTCTGTTAGCTGCCAGTTAGGCGAATTTAGCAATTTTCCAGACGATGGCGACACGCAGTGCGCTGTTTCGCCGTGATTTCAAGATAATGCGGGAAAAGCGGCGAAATTCAGGGAAAAGTTCAAAACTTTGCGGCAATGGAAGCCGCAACAGGCGCCACGCTGTCCAGAGCCTGCAGGACGCCGCCCTTGGTCAGGATTTGCGGCAGAATCAGCGGTTCTGCGTTCGCATCTGCCGGATACAGCACATACAGGGGGATGCCGGTACGGCCGTGTTCGCGCAGAAAGCCCGCAATGTCCGCGTCGTAGTTGGTCCAGTCAGCCACCAGATAGGCGACGCCGCGTTCCTCGAAGGCGGCACGTATGTCGCTGGTATGCAGGACAGCGCGTTCGTTGGCTATGCAGGTGATGCACCAGTCAGCGGTGACATCGACGAATACCGCCTGTCCCCCACGGCGCAGCTCTGCCACCGTGGCTGCGGACCAGGCCAGCTCGCCGGCTTCGGCCCGGGTGCTGCCGGTTTCGAATGGCGACCGCCACAGGCCCAGCATGATCGCCAGCACCAGGCAGCCCAGGGCCAGGCTCCGGCGCCACAGGGCGCCACGCCACAGCCACAGTCCCAGTGCCAGCAGTAAGGCCCCGGTCAGTGCTGCCGCCATGGTGTCGACACCGGTCTGGCGTCCGGCGACCCACAGCAGCCAGATGGCGCTGCCGTAGAGGGGAAACGCCAGCAGCTGCTTCAGAGTTTCCATCCAGGGGCCGGGGCGGGGCAGCCAGTTGCGCGCCCGGGCGCTGTAGCCCAGCAGGAGCAGCGGTGCAGCCATGCCGGCACCGAGGGCAAAGAATACCGCCAGCGCCACCGCCGCCGGCTGGGTGATGGCGAAGCCCAATGCCGTGCCCATGAAAGGGGCGGTACAGGGGCTGGCCACGACCACCGCGAGTACGCCGGTAAAGAAACTGCCGCTGTCGCCCTGGCGGCCGGCCAGGCCGTTGCCGATATTCATCAGCCCGCCGCCCAGCTGCACCATGCCTGACAGTGACAGGCCCATGACCAGGAACAGGTAGGCCAGGGCGATGACAAAGCCAGGTGACTGTAGCTGGAAGCCCCAGCCAATGGCCTGCCCCGCACGCTGCAGCAGGATCAGCACTGTGGCCACCGCGAGAAAACTCAGCACCACGCCCGCGGCGTACAGCCAGCTGTGGCGCAGGCGCTCATGGCTGGCGCTGCTGGCGAAGCCCAGGACCTTCAGCGACAGGATCGGGAAGACGCAGGGCATCAGGTTGAGAATGATGCCACCCAGGAAGGCCAGCAGCATCATGTAGGGCAGGCTGGCCAGGGCGGCAACTGAGGGGGGCTCTGCCGCGGCGGTGGCTGCCTGCCGCGTGGGCAGGGCCACTGGGCTTACGCTGCCGCTGGTGAAATCGATGTCGAACATCTCGGTGCGGGGCGGATAGCACAGGCCGGCATCGGCGCAGCCCTGGGACTTTACCGTCAGCCGGGCGTATTCAGGCGCATCGGTGGCCTGCAGCCGGACATCGGCTTCCTGGTAGTACACGCGCACGTCGCCAAAGAACTCATCGTGGCGCTCCAACGCCGCGGGCAGCTGTACGCTCAGAGGGCTGCTGTCACCGCCGGTCTGCAGGGCAAAATCGAAAGCATGCTGGTAAAGGTAATAGCTGTCGGCTATGCGCCAGTACAGGCGCAGGGCCCCGGAGGGCTCCGCCTCCACAGCCAGCTGATAGGCTTCTTCGACGGGCAGGAACTCCGGCTGACTGAACGCGCTGGCGCTACCGGAAGGCAGCTGGGCCAGGCTCAGGCTGCTGCAAAGCCAGAGCAAGCTGGCGAGCACAAAACGCATGGGGGTTCCTTTGCTGTTGCGGCCGTGCCGCTGCGGGCTTCATTGTAGCAGTGCCGCGGCGCTTGCCCAATTCGATCTGGGTCCGCGAGCGCTGCCGATGCTATACTCTGACGCCTCAAACCGCCGATAGTTTCGGCAACTTGCGCAGGTTTGCGCGGTCCTATTGTCGTTGCAAGGAGAGTCGAACGTGAGAGTCAAAAAGCCCCTGGTGTTGGCCGTAGGCGGCATGCTGGCACTGCCCTTTGCGCTGCTCGCGCAGGCAGAAGTGGTGCTGAACGATGCCTGGGTGCGCGCTCTGCCTCCAACCCAGGCCAATACGGCCGCCTATGTCAGCGTACGCAATTCAGGCTCACAGCCGCTGGTCATCACCGGGGGCAGCGCCGCGCTGGCGGCTCGTGTCGAGCTTCACGACACCGTGGAGTTAGATGGCATGCTGCGCATGCGGCAGCAGGATGCCGTCACGGTTCCCGCGGGCGAATCACTGGCCTTTGCGCCGGGTGGACTGCACCTCATGCTGCTGGAACTGGAGCGAATGCCAGCCGTGGGTGAGATGCTGACCCTGTGCCTGGACATCAACGGTGAGTCGGTCTGCACCGAGGCAGAAACCCGGCGCGGCCCGGCCAGCGCGGGCAAGGAGCACCAGCATCATCATTAACGCAAGCCGTAGGCCTGTGGCCACGGAAGGAATGTCGAGATGACGGGATTCAGCGGAACCCTCGCCCGCTGGCGCGATGATTATCTGCCGCAGAAGGGCTGGGGCTATGCGCTACTGGTGGGTGCGGGTCTGTACCTGATTGTGGCGCTGCTGGTCGGCATGTACTGGAGTCTCACGCCGGCCCCCTTTGATGTCAGCGAGAGGGCCAGAGCCTACTCGACTCAGGAAGGTGGTCGCATGGCTACCGGTTCAACGACCACTGCCGCCCTCATTGGTGCGATGGAGACCCTGCTGGAAAAGCCCGGCGGTTATCTGTCAAACGACGTCTTTCCGCCCGGCGTCTGGCTGGATAACGTGCCCAACTGGGAGTTCGGGGTACTGATCCAGTCCCGGGATCTGGCGCGGGCAATGCGCGAAGTCTTCAGTCGTTCCCAGTCTCAGTCCCGGGAGGACGCTGACCTGTCCCTGGCGGAGCCCAAGTTCAACTTCAACTCCGACAGCTGGATCCTGCCGGCGACCGAGACCCAGTACGGGGATGGCATCAAGCTGCTGCACAGCTACCTGCGGCGGCTGGAGGATACCGATGACAGCGATGCCCAATTCTATGCCCGGGCAGACAATTTGCGCTACTGGCTCTCTACCGTCAGTTCCCGCCTGGGCAGCCTGTCTCAGCGGCTCAGCGCCAGCGTAGGCCAGCGCCGCCTCAATACCGACCTCGCCGGTGATGGCAGTGCCAGCCAGTCCACTCCGGCGCCGGTTGAACTTGAGGTGCGCACGCCGTGGACGGAAATCGACGACGTGTTCTTCGAGGCCCGCGGCACCGCCTGGGCCCTGATCCACTTTCTCAAGGCGATGGAAGTGGACTTCGCCGATGTGTTGGCGAACAAGAACGCCCAGGTGAGCCTGCAGCAAATCATTCGCGAGCTGGAAGCGACGCAGCAGCCGGTGTGGAGTCCCATGATCCTGAACGGCAGCGGCATGGGCCTGCTCGCCAACCACTCGCTGGTGATGGCCTCCTATATCAGCCGGGCGAACACCGCGATCATCGACCTGCGCGACCTGCTGGCACAGGGCTGAGCGGGCTGGTTACCGGCGGTCGTAGCGCAGGCGGGTCCCCGTATCCAGCGACAGCCGGATCTCGGTGGCGCTGATGGCCTCCGGGAAATAAGTGCCCGAGAGCTTGGCATCAAGGAGGCTGGCGCCTTCCAGATTGGTCTCGCGGAAATCGATGCCGCTCAAGTCCGCGTTGCGAAAGTAGGAATTGCTGAAGTCCAGGCCGCGGGCATTCATGTTGCGTAAATCCCGCCCGCGGTTATCGCCGCTTTTCAGCTCGCTGGTGTCCAGCTTGTCACGCTGCTCGTTGAAGCCCCTGATATCCTCGTTGCGCAGCAGTTTGTAGAGGGGATCCTGTTTGATAAAAGGCTTGCTCATGATGACCTTCCGAAAAGTGTTGGGCACTGCAGCATATGGGATGGTGAGTCCTAGCTTAAGCCACCGAGGCGGCTGTGCCTAGCGCACTCGTGTCGAACTCGCCGTCCCGGGTGCAGTGCGAGGGTTTCCTGCTGACTCGACAGTGGCGGGACACCGCCGCGGGTGTAGAGCTGGAGCTGTGGTTTGCCACGGCCAGCGGCCCGCTGCAGGTGCTGATCAGCGGTGAACGCAGCGTATTCTTTATTTCCAGCAGCGAAGCGCAGCTGCACCGCGGGCTACTGGCCCTGCAGACCGGTGTCGAGGTGACACCCGTGGCCCTGCTGGATTTTCGGCTGCAACCGGTCATGGCAGTTTACAGCCGCAGCCATCGCCAGGCGCGGCAGCTGGCGGACCAGCTGCGCGAGCGGGGAGCCGAGCCGCTGGAGGCGGACATCAATCCCGCGGACCGCTTTCTCATGGAGCGCTTTATCGCCGGTGGCGCCTGTATTGCCGGTATACCGTCGGTCAGTGGCAACGTTACCGTGATGCGTGAAGCGGCGCTGCGCCCGGCAAGCCTGCGCCCGGCCCTGAGCATGGTGTCTTTCGATATCGAAACGGCGATGGAGGGCTTGCAGCTGTATTCGATCGCGGTTCATGCCACCGGCCCCAATGGCGAGTACCGCCAGGTGTTCATGCTGGATGAGGGTGTGGCCGGCCGAGGTGTGGCCGGCGAGCACCTGCTGGCGCTGCCGTCGCAGCGCGCAGTGCTGGAGGCGTTTCTGCAGTTCATTGCCAGCCACGACCCGGATGTGCTGGTGGGCTGGAACGTGGTCAACTTTGATGCCTGGTATTTGCAGCGGCTGGCGGATAGCCTGGGCATGCCCCTGTCGCTGGGCCGTGGCCGCGCGCCGGTGCAGTGGCGGGAACTGGACGATGAGGGTGAGCGGCGCACGGCGCGGGTACCCGGGCGCCTGCTGCTGGACGGAATTGAGCTCCTGCGGGCGGCGTTTTACCGCTTCGAGAGTTTTTCCCTGGAGGCGGTGGCGCGGGAGCTGCTGGGGGAGGGCAAGCTGTTGCACGGCAGTGATCGCGGCGAGGAAATAGGGCGCCTGTTCCGGGAGGACAAGCAAAGGCTTGCGGCCTACAACCTGCGTGACTGTGAGCTGGTGTCCAGGATTTTTGCCCAGACCCGTTTGCTGGACTTTGCCCTGGCTCGCAGTGTGATCACCGGGCTCAACCCGGACCGCCTGGGTGGCTCGGTAGCCTCCTTCGACAACCTTTACTTGCCGCGCCTGCACCGGGCAGGCTTTGTGGCGCCCAATGCCAGCACCGATCACAGTGCCAGCCCCGGCGGCTTTGTGCTCGACTCTCAGCCGGGCTTGTATGACCACGTGCTGGTACTGGATTTCAAAAGCCTGTACCCGAGTATCATCCGAACCTTTGCCATTGATCCCCTGGGGCTGGTGCTGGCTCAGCGCGGTGATTTGCCTGAGAGCGACACAGTGCCTGGCTTCGCCGGCGCTCGCTTCGCCCGCAGCGGACACATTCTGCCGGCCCTGATTACCGCCCTGTGGCAGCAGCGCGATGCCGCCAAGGCGGCGGATGATGCGCCCCTGTCCCAGGCCATCAAGATCATCATGAACTCCTTCTACGGGGTGCTCGGGAGCCCCGGCTGCCGTTTCTTCGACGCCCGCCTGGCCAGCAGTATTACCCGCCGCGGGCACGAGATTCTGTTGCGCACGCGCGAGCGCATCGAGGCCAGCGGTCACCGGGTGATCTACGGCGACACCGACTCGGTGTTCGTCTGGATTGCCGAGGCCGGCAGCGACGCAGAGGCGGAGCAGGCCGGCCGCATCCTGCAGGCGGACCTGAACAAGTGGTGGCGGCAGCATCTGCAGAGTGAGTTCGGGCTGGACAGTGCCCTCGAACTGGAGTTTGAGACCCACTACCGCCGCTTTCTCATGCCCACCATTCGCGGCTCAGACAAGGGCAGCAAGAAGCGCTACGCGGGCCTGGTGGGCAGCGGTGCGTCACAGCGGCTGGTATTCAAGGGCCTGGAGAACGTGCGCAGCGACTGGACCCGACTGGCGCGGGACTTTCAGGAGGAGCTGTACCGGCGGATTTTTCTCGATGAACCCTGGCAGGACTATGTTCAGCAGGTGACGTCTGACCTGCTGGCAGGCCGCCACGACCCGGACCTGGTGTATCG
>JBLRXF010000136.1:0-8154 GCA_047920875.1 Haliea sp.
CCAACCCTCTGCGGGCGATCGCGCAGGGACTGCGCTCCTACGGGGCCGCGCCGGGGTTTTGTGAGCAGCGACCTGTTCAGTGACGCGCCAGCCGCGGGTTATCAGCCCCTGGCTGCGCGCCTGCGCCCGGCGACGCTGGACGAGTTCGCCGGCCAGTCCCACCTGTTGGCGCCGGGCAAACCCCTGCGCCAGGCTATCGAACGCCAGCAGCTGCACTCCATGATCTTCTGGGGCCCGCCCGGGGTGGGCAAAACCACCCTTGCGCGTATTATCGCCACCGGCGCCAGGGCCCGGTTCCTGCAGCTGTCCGCAGTGCTGTCCGGGGTCAAGGAGATTCGCGAGGCGATCGCCCAGGCCCGGCAGCACCGGGCGGCTGGGAGCAACACGGTACTGTTCGTGGACGAAGTACACCGCTTCAACAAGTCCCAGCAGGATGCCTTCCTGCCCCATGTCGAAGATGGCACGGTCATTTTTGTTGGCGCCACCACCGAGAATCCCTCCTTCGAACTGAACAACGCACTGCTCTCGCGTGCCCGGGTTTACAAGCTGCGCTCGCTGGAGCAGGCGGAGCTGCTGGGGGTGCTGCAGCGCGGACTGGCGGTGCTGGAACCGGCGGTCACGGCCAGCGAGGACTGTCTGCAGCAGATTGCCACCCAGGCCGACGGCGATGCCCGCCGTGCCCTGAACTTGCTGGAGCTCGCGGCGGATCTGGCGGAGGAGGGCACAACCGGCCGCGAAATCACCCCGGCCACCCTGGCGGAAGTGCTGCAGGCCTCTCTGCGCCGCTTCGACAAGGGCGGCGACCTGTTCTACGACCAGATCAGCGCCCTGCACAAGGCGGTGCGCGGCTCCTCTCCGGACGCCGCTCTCTATTGGCTGTGCCGCATGCTCGACGGCGGCTGTGATCCGCTGTACCTGGCCCGCAGGGTGGTGCGCATGGCCAGCGAGGATATCGGCAACGCGGATCCGCGGGCGCTCAGCCTGTGCCTGGACGCCTGGCAGGTCCAGGAGCGCCTGGGCAGCCCGGAAGGTGAGCTCGCCCTTGCCCAGGCCGTGGTCTATCTTGCCTGCGCGCCCAAGAGTAATGCGGTCTACACGGCCTTCAAGGCGGCGATGGCTGAAGTCGGCGCCCAGGGCAGCGACGAGGTGCCCCTGCACCTGCGCAACGCGCCTACGGCCCTGATGAAAGCAGAGGGGCATGGTGACGATTACCGCTATGCCCACGATGAAGACGAGGGCTACGCCGCGGGTGAAAATTACTTCCCCGAGAGCCTGCGCGAGCGCCGCTATTACCTGCCGGTAGACCGCGGCCTGGAGCAGAAAATTCGCGCCAAGCTGGACTATCTGCGCCAACGCGACCGCGACAGCCCCCGCCAGCGCTATCCCTGAGCTGCTGCCTTTCCGCTGCAAAATCAGTACAATGCGCAGCCTCTGAGCGGCCACCATGGCAAGCCTATGAAGTACCTTCTGTTCGTTGCCCTCGGTGGCGCCACCGGCTCGGTGTCGCGCTACCTGCTGGCACAGTGGACCCAGTCCCTCTGGCAGGGTGGCTTCCCGGTCGGGACGCTGCTGGTCAACTTCGCGGGCTCCTTCGGCATTGGCGTGATTTTTGTGCTGCTTGAGCGCCAGGTGCTGCACCCGGACTGGCGCGGCGTGTTGATTGTGGGATTCCTCGGCGCGTTCACCACCTTCTCCACGTTCTCTCTGGAGGCGGTTGCCCTCTGGGAGGCGGGCCATGCCGGCCAGGCAGCAGGCTATATGCTGGCCAGTGTCGTGCTCTGTGTATTGGCTGCCGGCACCGCCATCACCCTGACCCGCGCGCTGCTGTAGACGCCGGGCGAATCGGACAACAGGACAGACACAATGCTGGATATCAAGACAGTGCGCCAGGATCCGCAGGGCGTTGCCGGGCAGCTGGCCCGCCGCGGTTTCGCGTTTGACGCAGCGGCCTTCGAGGCCCTGGACGCCCGCCGCAAGCAGGCGGACATGGACAGCCAGGCGCTGCTGGCAGAGCGCAAGAGCGCGTCGAAAAAAATCGGCCAGCTGGTGGGGCAGGGCATGAGCGTTGATGCGGCCAAAGCCCAGGTCAATGAGACCCTGGAAAAAATTGCCGCCCAGCTTGACGACCTCACCCATCAGGCCAGGTCCGTACAGGCGGAGCTCGACGCGCTGCTGTCCAGCGTGCCCAACCTGCTGGCCGCGGACGTCCCCGACGGCAAACAGGAAGAGGATAACGTTGAGCTGGCGCGCTGGGGCGAGCCCCGCCATTTCGATTTCCCGGTGCAGGATCACGTTGCCCTGGGCGAGGCCCTGCGGCAGCTGGATGCCGACACCGGCGGCAAGATTACCGGCTCGCGCTTTACCGTCATGTACGGCCCCCTGGCGCGGCTGCACCGGGCCCTGATCCAGTTCATGCTCAACCTGCACACGGGCGAGCACGGCTACCGGGAGATCTACGTTCCCTACATCGTCAACCGCGAGTCCCTGTATGGCACCGGGCAGCTGCCCAAATTCGCCGAGGACCTGTTCAAGCTGGAAGGGGAACAGGATTACTACCTGATCCCGACCGCGGAAGTACCGGTTACCAACATCGCCCGCGACCGCATTTTCGAAGATGCAGAGCTGGGTGCACAGGGTATCCGCTTTGCCTGCCACAGCCCCTGCTTCCGCAGCGAAGCCGGCAGCTATGGCCGCGATACCCGCGGCATGATTCGCCAGCACCAGTTCGAGAAGGTGGAGCTGGTGCAGCTGGTGCGGCCGCAGCAGTCCGATGCCGCCCTGGAGGCGCTCACCGGCCACGCCGAGCGGGTCCTGCAGCTGCTGGAGCTGCCCTACCGGAAGATGGCCCTGTGCGCGGGCGATACCGGCTTTGCCGCCCTCCGCACCTATGATCTGGAGGTGTGGCTGCCGGCCCAGAATACCTATCGGGAAATTTCCTCCTGCAGCAATTTCGGCGACTTTCAGGCGCGGCGCATGCAGGCCCGCTGGCGCAACCCCGAGACCGGCAAACCCGAGCTGCTGCACACCATCAACGGCTCGGGCCTGGCGGTAGGCCGCACGCTGGTTGCCATTCTGGAAAACTGCCAGCAGGCAGACGGCTCGGTGACAGTGCCCTCGGCACTGGCGCCCTATATGGGCGGCCTGGCCACCCTCTGATATGGAAACCCTGCCGCTGTTCCTCAAGCTAGATGGCGTCCCCGTGGTACTGGTGGGCGGCGGCGAGATCGGCACGCGCAAGGCGAGACTGCTGCTGGCAGCGGGGGCGGTGATCACGGTGATTGCACCGGCAATCAGCAGCGAGCTGGAAGCGCTGCTGACGCCCGCAGCTGAGACGCCTCAAGCAGGCCGCCCTGCCCATATCTGGATCCAGGGCCCCTACAGCGGGCCCGAGCAGCTGCAAGGTGCGCGCCTGGCAGTGGTTGCCACCCCCAACCGCACCTTGAATGCCGTGATTTCCGCCGACGCCAAGGTCGCGGGCATTCTGGTCAACGTGGTGGATTCACCGGCGCTGTGCAGCTTCATCTTCCCCGCAATCGTGGATCGCTCGCCCCTGGTGATTGCCATCGGCAGCAACGGCGGCAGCCCGGTGCTGGCGCGTCAGATACGGCGGCGCATAGAAGCCATGGTCCCGGCCGCCTACGGGCGGCTGGCGCAGTTCGCCCGGGATCTGCGCGCTACCGTTGCCCGGGCGCTGCCGGAGGTGGAACACCGGCGCCGGTTCTGGGAGCAAATCATCGACGGCCCCATCGCCGGCAAAGTCTTGAACGGCAGGGAAGAGGAGGCGAGGGCGTCTCTGGAGCAGCTGCTGGCACTGCAGCAGCGTAACCCAAAAAGCCTGAACCAGGGTGAGGTGTATCTGATCGGTGCCGGCCCCGGCGACCCGGACCTGATGACCTTCAAGGCCCTGCGCCTGCTGCAGGCGGCGGACGTGGTGCTCTACGACCGTCTGGTCAATCCGGCGATTATCGACCTGGCCAGGCGCGACGCCGAGCGCATTTATGTCGGCAAGAAGCGCGCGGAACACAGCGTGGCGCAGCCTGACATCAATCAGCAGCTTCTGGATCTGGCCAGAGAGGGCAGGCGGGTGGCGCGGCTCAAGGGCGGGGATCCGTTCATTTTCGGCCGCGGCGGCGAGGAGATCGAGCTGCTGGCGCGGCACCAGATTCCGTTCCAGGTGGTGCCGGGCATTACTGCCGCTAGCGGCGCAGCCTGCTACGCGGGCATCCCGCTCACCCACCGCAATCACGCCCAGTCGGTGCGCTTTGTTGCCGGCTATCTAAAAGACAATCGGCTGCAGCATCGCTGGGAAGAGTTCCAGTCTGCCTCGGAAACCCTCGTCTTCTACATGGGACTGGCGGGTCTGGAGGAGATTTGCGCGCAGCTGATCGCCCACGGTCGCGATCCGGACACCCCGGTTGCGGTGATTGAGCGGGCAACGCTACCCGAGCAGAAAGTGCTCACGGGCACCCTGGCCACTATTGCGGGCGTGGTGGCCGAATCCAGGCCATCCGCCCACACCCTGATCATCATTGGCGACGTAGTGCGCCTGCAGGGGGAACTGGGCTGGTTCGGGCAGGACTGAGAGCGCGCCGCCTGCAGGCAGTCCCCGTTAGAGAGCTTCCGACAGCGCCTCGCGCGGCACAAGAATGCGGTTCTGGCGCCCCAGCAAGTCCAGCAGCAGGGCGGCACGTGCGTCGCCGTGGGCAGTTTCAAAGACCGCGGTCAGGCCCGCAAAGGGACCCTTCAGGATCTGTACCCGGTCGCCAGGCTGCTGCGGCCAGGCGTCTGCCTGCCTGGCGCCCAGCTCAGGGTTCTGCTGCGCCTGCAGATAGGTTATGACGGCCTCCGGGACCGGGGCCAGCTGCTGGCCGAAACGCACCAGGTTGCAGACGCCGGGGGTGTTGCGAACGCTGGCGGTGCTTTGCTCGCCCAGCGCCACGTTGATAAAAATGTAGCGGGGAAATAGCGGCCCGGTCACCATCCGCCAGCCGGATGCAACCCGCTTGCGCTCGCGAATGCGGGGTGCAAAGGTTTCAAAGCCCTGATCGCGCAGATGGCGCGCGGCCTTGTCCTCCTCGCGGGGCTTGCTGTGCACCACCAGCCAGGTCATGCGCCCACCATCGTGCTATGCCGGCTGCGCAGGACGAAGGCGCAGTGGCCACAAAATACGGCCAGGTAGAGATACATCGACACGAATTCCGGCAGTGGCATGAGCAGCAGTCCCAACACGGACAAGACGATGGCGTAGCCGACGATGATGCCCCGAGTCAGCGCCAGATCATAGCCCATGCCCTGCAGAATATGGTGGAGATGGCGCCTGTCCGGGCGCATGGGATGATGCCCGTCGCGCAGGCGCAGCAGCATGGTTGCCAGCATGTCCATCAGCGGCACCGCGACCAGCCAGAGCGCCGTGACAGGCGGGATGAGCCGGCTCTCGGTTTGACTGAGATAGATTAGCAGGCCACAGACAACAAACCCGAGCAGGTTACTGCCACTGTCACCGAGGAACATCTTCGGCAGCCAGCGACTGTCAGAGCCGAGATTGAACAGCAGGAACACAAGCAAGGGTAAAATCAGGGCCACAAGTGTCGGATACACCGGGTGCGAGGCGGCATAGGCGAGGTTCGCCAGCAAGGCCAGCGGCACCAGGGCCAGGGTAGCGGCCAGGCCATCAAGACCATCGATCATGTTGTAGGCATTGGCCATGCCGGCGAAGGCAAGCGCGGTCAGCGGCAGGGCCAGGACGGCCAGGCCGATGGGGCCAAAACCCAGCAGATCGCCCACCTGGCGGATAACAAAGTTGCTGGAGATAACCATCAGGCAGCCGCAGATAAGCTGCACCAGCAAGCGCTTGCTGGCAGACAGTTCGCGCCAGTCGTCCCAGAGACCGGCGCAAAAGACAACACCGATCAGCACCAGCTCCAGAGCGCCAAAGGGCGGCAGTGTAAAAAGAAAGTCTGCGGCAAGCAGTGAGGCAAACAGGGCCAGGCCGCCGGCCAGCGGCACATGTCCGTTGTGCTGCTTGCGCTGATCCGGTTTGTCGACCAAACCGCTGCTGCGGGCAAACCACACCGCCAACCAGGCAAAACCGAAGGCCAACACCACTATCGCGACAGGAGGACTGACGCCGATTGCTGAAAGCACGCTTTCATACCCCTAAAAAACACTTCGTCGACAAATGGTACGCTTCCGCCTCGCAAACGGCTCATGAAGCGGGCCGCTATGAGATCACGGGGCATTTACTGCCCCTTTTAACGCTTTGTGACGGTAGCAGATAAAAGGCTGCGCGACACAACAGGCTCTGCTTGCATACCCCCGCATCGGCTGCTAGGCTCCTAGTATTAGCTTGGGCTCAGGAAACTGGGTTGCGAACATGAACCAGCGGGAGGCACACCATGAAGCGTTCTTACAGTATGGCTATCGTCGCAGCAGGATTTGTTGCCGCGGCGGGTTCAGCCCTGGCCGGTGAGACTCTGGCAACGCTGTCCAATGTCCAGAGTCCGGTTATGGTCAACCAGGGTGATGCCTATGTGGCTGCCAGGGAGGGCATGAAGCTCGGTAACGGCGATCAGCTGCTGGTGATGCAGGGCGGTGCCGCGCTGGTCAACTACGCCACCGGCTGTGAGCTCAGGCTCGGTGGCAATGAGGTTCTGCGCATTGCCGCAACCGATGCCTGCAGTGCCCCCTCGGTGGCCGCGGTGAATGCCCAGATTGCACCTCCGACAACGTCCACCACGGGTGGCGCCGCGGCCAGCGGTGGCGCAGGCGGCGTTACCTTTGGCTTGGTAGCCACCCTCGCCGTAGCGGGCTGGGCTGCCTACGAAGTCAGCGACGACGACAATCTGGAACCTATCAGCCGCTAGTGCACCGCTACTGAAAGAACCCGGCAAATGCCGGGTTTTTTTGGCTGGAAACGATACTCCTATGGGAAGGAGCGATCTCGACGCGGGAAACCCGGCAGCTCGTCGGACATAACCGGCAAAATGGAATGCTTGGCGGGCAGCATTTCCTCGGCATACAGATTGAACATCCAGGTACGAAGCGCACCCGCTGACGCGAAACCCGCCTCTTCCGCTATATCGTCGAGAATCGCCCGGATCCGGCTGATAGGAAGATTGTGATCAGTCGCCATCTGATGCAGGACAGCTCGCTCCACTGATGTAGTCCTCGAAAATCTGCATGGTCTTCAGGGTAAAACGCGCGCCCAGCGCACCGACAATAGTGCCGTCCGGTTCTGCCCGCACAACGCTGCGACTGAAGGGATCCTCGACATTACCCAGGTAAACCAGAAAGCCACTATCCAGCTTCACCGCGTTCAGGATACCGCGCAACATCTGCCCCTCGGGCGTAATCAGCCATATCCACGCGGACGCATTGCCAAACACAAGGGCGGTCTCTTCCAGTACCTCGCCAAACGGGTCGCGGCGCAGCACCATCGGCCGCCGCCATTCGGCGGGCAACACCGCCAGTATCTCCTCTCTGCTGGAGAGTTCCGACAGCGTCTTGCCCACGGCCTCTTCCAGGGTCAGGCGGTAGAGGCGCAGGGAGGCGGGAGACATCGACACCACCCGCCGGTCATCGTCCAGCAGCACGACCGACATGACCTGGGCCATACCCTCGAACCAGCTCATCTGATCCACGTCCATGCGGCACTTTCCCTCGACAGTGTGGGCACTTGTGGGCTGCTCGGCGGTATCAGATGAACACACCCTGTCACATAATACCTGCTCCTGCATGCAATCAGACCTCCACTGCGTGCAACATTCTGTAACGCCCGGGGCGGCGCAGGGCTTCAGGTTTTCCGCCAGACCAGTAAGCGGTTGTTCGCTGGCATTGAGTGATCAGCAGCGAGCGCAAAGTCGGAAAGCGCCGCGAGGTCCAGCAAGTCCTCGATATCCTTGATACCCATGTGGGTGGCACGACGTCGCAGCTGCTGATCGAATACACGGTTGCTGTCGCTGGTGAAGGCGCCCTGATAATTGAAAGGGCCGTAGAGGCAGAAAGGGGCGTGCAGCGGCAGAATGGCAGCAAGCCCAAGAAACATGGACTGCAGCTCGGGCCAGCTCAGGATATGGGCAGTATTGGCGGAGAAGGCCGCATCGGCAGCCGCAACCGGCCAGCTGTTGGCCGCGACATCCAGCGCCAAAGGCGCTC
>JBLRXF010000137.1:0-8137 GCA_047920875.1 Haliea sp.
ATGACTATCCGTCTTGACGATGATCTCAAGGACCAACTGGAGAAGCTCGCAGCGGCGACGCAACGCTCCAAGTCGTTTCTCGCCGCTGAGGCCATCCGAGAGTTCATAGAACTCAGTGCGTGGCAGGTACACGAAATCCAACAGGCCTTAAAAGAAGCTGACGACGGTAACTTTGCCAGCGAGGGCGAGATCAAAAAAACTTTTGCAAAATGGGGGGTGGATGCAGGTTAGGTGGCTCGCCACAGCCCTTCAAAAACTCAATCAAGAGGCCGACTACATTGCCCAAAACGATCCCCAGGCCGGAAGGCTTGTGGTGCAAAGAATCTACAAAGCCGTGAATCTTCTGGCAGACAATCCTGCTCTTGGACATCCGGGGCGCGTCCACGGCACTCGAGAACTCGTGGTGCCCGATACCCGCTACATCCTGCGTATCGAGTAAGACCCAGACTAAACCGGATTGAGATACTGCGGGTATTTCACAGCTCCCGGAAAACGCCGCGGAGCTGGGCGGAGTACGGCGACCCATGTCGAGTCCAGACTCATTTCCATCTGGATGACATGACCCCTTCACGACCAGAATACTGAACAAGCAAAGAGTCCCCACTCTATCCAGCGGGCCTGACCCACGCAGGTAGCATTTTCTTGAATAAGCAAATCAAATTTTATTGGTTTTGATTATATCCATCGATTGCTAACTTAGCCCCTCATCACATTGAGGGCATATCGTGGCGATCAAGGCAATCAACGCACGCAACCAGTTTACCGGCCATGTTACCCGGATCAAGCGCGGCGACGTCGTATCGGAAGTTGAGGTGGACATCGGCAACGGGCTCATTACGTCGATAATCACCACAACCTCGGTCGATGAGCTGGGTCTCAAACCCGGCAGCCACGTGATCGCCCTGTTCAAGTCAACAGAGGTTGCGCTGGCCAGCCTGCAGCCATAGCGCGACGGGAGGTAGTAGGAATGAGCAGCAAGGTTTTGGTTGTGCCGGGTTACCGCGGCAGTGGTGATGGCCACTGGCAGACCTGGCTCGAAGGTGAGCTGTACGACAGTCAGCGCGTTCGCGGCATTGATTGGGATGCGCCCGTGCTGTTTGACTGGGCCGCAAAGATTGTTCGCGAAATCGAGAGCAGCGCCAAACCGGTGGTCATTGTTGCCCACAGTTTTGGCTGTCTCGCCAGTGCCCTGGCGATTGAACGCTCCCCACGGAACGTCGCGGGAGTGCTACTGGTGGCGCCTGCCAACCCGGAAAAGTTCGGGATCTACGGTGCCGTCTCCCAGCACGGCTTGCGCAATCCGGGCATTTCCTCTCATCTGCCCGCAAATACTCTACGAGTGCCTGGCCTACTGATTGGCAGCCAGAATGACCCCTGGCTAAAGATCCAGCATGGGTATGCCTGGGCTCGGCGCTGGGGTCTTGGCTTCCATGACGCGGGAGCTGTGGGGCACATCAATGTCGATTCCGGTCATGGGCCCTGGCCGCTGGCAAAATTGCTGACGCAGTCGCTGTGCCACCTTGCGGCCAGTCGTCGCACTGGCACGGTCACAAAACGTGCAGCCTACCGTCGGCGGCAGCACCTTGCACCTGTAGCCAACACGAAACCAGCGGTTCAGCGTTTGCTGTACGCGTAGCTGATAGATCGGGAGAATGAATCATGACTCTTAGATTAGGCGATCCAGCGCCAGATTTCGAAGCGGAAACCACCCTGGGGCAGATCCGCTTTCACCAATGGCTGGGGGATTCATGGGGGGTATTGTTCTCCCACCCTGCAGACTTTACCCCCGTCTGCACGACAGAGCTTGGCCTGACTGCCAAACTGCAGGACGAATTTACTGCGCGCAATACAAAAGCCATTGCGCTCTCGGTCGATCCATTGGCATCACATGATCGCTGGATAGAGGACATCAACTCCACTCAGCAAACCATCGTGGGGTTTCCCATCATCGCAGATCCCGATCGCAGAATCGCTGCGCTTTACGATATGATCCATCCAAATGCGGATTCCACGCATACTGTGCGGTCGCTGTTTTTCATCGACCCGCAGAAGAACATACGCCTGACCATTACCTATCCGGCCAGCACCGGCCGCAACTTTGATGAGGTTCTGCGGGTCATCGATTCGCTGCAACTCACCGAGTACAACAAGGTGGCGACGCCGGGCAACTGGCGACCGGGTGAAGAGGTCGTGATCCTGCCATCCATCCAGGACGAGGCTCAGCTCTCAGAGCTTTTCCCGCAGGGCTACAGGGCCGCGCGTCCCTACCTGCGCTTTACCTCCCTGCCTGATGGCACCTGACCTTGTGCCAGCTCCTGGGTCTGAGCAGTCGGCTGCCTATCTCCCCTGAGTTTTCGCTCAAGGGCTTTTGGCAGCGCGGCGGCAATACCGGTGAACACCGGGATGGTTGGGGCGTGGCCCTGATAGAAGGACCCACGGTCACTGTCCGCAGCCATGTCGCGGCGGCACATGATTGTGAGCTGGCGCATGGACTGCTTGCCGAGAAGCTTCGCGCGGAGACGGTCGTCGCGCACATCCGCAAGGCGACCTTCGGTGACGTCAAGGCAGAAAACACGCATCCATTTGTACGCCAGTTTTGGGGCGAACGCCTGGTGTTTGCTCACAACGGCGATTTGCACGACTTTCATCCTGAACTGGGCGCACCGTTTCTACCGCTCGGTGACACTGACAGTGAGCGCGCATTCTGTCTGCTCCTGCAAATCCTCTCGCAGCGATTCGGAGGCACCAGGCCTGGGCTCGACGCGCTCACGGGCTGTGTAGCCGAGGTTGCGACCGCAATCCGCCGTTTCGGCAGTTTTAACTTCCTGCTGACCGTCGCGGAGACCCTGATCGTACATTGCTCCACCGAGCTCTATTGGACCCAGCGCAAACCTCCCTTCAGCCGTGTTGAATTGGTGGACTGCGACCTGGCCGTGGATTTTGCTACCACCAATCGGTCCGAGGACTTGCTGCAGATCATCGCCACCAAGCCTCTGACCCGTGGAGAGCCGTGGCACCCGATGGGTCCGGGAGAGATCAGGGTCATCAGAGCGGGGCAGACACTTCTTGAATATGCACCTCTGCGCCAGCCGCCCAAACTGGATGGCGCTGTCTGGGCGAGCGCCATCACGTCCGGTCAGTTCGCCTTCAACTGACTGATCAGTTCTTCGCTATTTCCTGTTGTGATTTATGCAATTGCCCCCGCAGAGGCCGCTTGCCAACTTTGCTGGTTACTCACGATGTTGAGGAGGCTATACTGCTGGCCGACCGGGTGCTCGTGCTACGTGGTGGGAGTATTGCGGTCAATGTCCGCGTCGACATCGGTCAGCCTCGTGAGCCTGTTGGGCGACGCTTCGAGACATTGCGGAGAGTGTTGCTGAGGGAACTGGGGGTCAAGCTGAACAAGGTCTTTGCAACAGATCCAATAGCGGAAAGTCAACAAATAAGAAGCGGCTATGCAGCCAGTAACGGAGGACGTCGCGGTCACGGGTTCTAAGACAGGCGGAGCCGGTCACGGGATCTCCTTTCGAGAAGCGCTTATTGTCTGGCTGCGGGTCGCCGCGCTCAGTTTCGGCGGCCCCGCCGGGCAGATTGCCGTGATGCACCGCATTCTCGTCGAAGAAAAGCGGTGGATCAGCGAGAGCCGGTTTTTGCATGCACTGAATTACTGCATGCTGCTGCCGGGGCCCGAGGCTCAGCAGCTCGCCACTTACATCGGCTGGTTACTGCACCGGACCGCGGGTGGTCTGACTGCCGGCCTTCTTTTTATTCTCCCCGGGTTCCTCAGTATTCTCGTGTTGAGCCTGCTCTACGCCGGGTTCCAGGACCTGACACTGGTCCAGGCGCTCTTTTTCGGCATCAAGGCGGCGGTGCTTGCGGTGGTGGTTGAAGCGGTGCTGCGAATCGGCAAGCGCGCTCTGAAGAACTGCTACATGTACAGCATTGCCGTCGCCGCGTTCGTGGCCATTTTTTTCCTTGAGATCTCCTTCCCGCTGATCATTTTGTCCGCTGCATTGATTGGTTTTATCGGCAGCCAGGTCAAGCCTGGGAGTTTCGTGGTCATCAAAGGTCATCAGCCTGCCGGGGATGGGTCTGAGCCTGCCCTGGACAGTGTCCTTGGTGGCCAGCAAAGGTATTTGCAGCCAACCCCGGGGCGCACAGTGAGAGTGGCGCTGTTCTGGCTGACATTGTGGTTCACACCCCTACTGGCGATTGTATTGTTACTTGGCGAGCAGAGCGTGTTCACCCAGATCGGACTGTTCTTTTCCAAACTGGCGGTAGTCACTTTCGGCGGGGCTTACTCGGTACTTGCCTACATGGCACAGGAAGCGGTGCAGAATTACAGTTGGCTTGCCCCCGGCGAAATGCTGGACGGGTTGGGTATGGCGGAGACCACGCCCGGTCCACTGATTCAGGTCGTGCAGTTCGTGGCATTTTTGGGCGCTTTTCGCGAAGCGACCGGTCTAGACCCCTATATCGCTGGGGTGCTGGCGTCAGTCCTGGCCACCTGGGTGACTTTCGTTCCCTGCTTTCTCTGGATCTTCGCCGGTGCGCCCTATATTGAGTCGCTGCGGGACAACAAAGCGTTGAGCGCCGCCCTGTCCGCAATTACCGCGGCGGTCGTCGGTGTGGTCATGAATCTCGCGCTCTGGTTTTCCCTGCATGTGATTTTCGGCGAGGTAAGCCTGGTGCGCGCCTATGGCATTAGCCTGCAGGTGCCCGTGTGGTCTACGGTCAATGTCGCCAGCCTCATGCTGGCGATAGCGTCGCTGATTGCCATGTTACGCTTTCACATCGGCATGATCCCCGTCATTTTTACCAGTGCCCTGTTGGGTGCTATCTGGTTTGTGCTGGTTTCCTAAAGGCGCTGCTAGCGCGCACGTGCCCGTTCCCTGCCAATGAGAAAGGATTCCTGCAATTGGCTTTCGGTGAGGCCAGGCTGATTGGCGGCAAATACGCTGAACAGCGCCAGCCTCAGCCTGAGCGAGGCG
This sequence comes from Haliea sp., assembly GCA_047920875.1. Classification (GTDB taxonomy): domain Bacteria; phylum Pseudomonadota; class Gammaproteobacteria; order Pseudomonadales; family Halieaceae; genus Haliea. The sequence continues at coordinate 4,992 of JBLRXF010000137.1, forward strand.
CCAACCGTGAAATGCGGCACATCGTGGTGCAAGTGCGGCAGCTCCGCCGTCAAGCGCAGATCGACGTTCGCGGCCCTGAGGCTGGCCCGCACGATGGGACCGGTGCGCTGCACCTCGGTGACGGTCACAGTGATACCGGGCTCCGATTCCGCGGTGATGCGCAAGTCGCCGGGGCGCACATAGATGTCCGCCGGTCCCGAGATCTGTCGCGGCTCCTTTTCCCTGGCGATAACCTCACCGCCCACAGTCACCGTGTTTCCCTCAACCCTGGCGGGAATAATGTTAGTGCTACCCAGGAAATCAAAGACAAACGGTGATGCGGGACGCTCGTAGACCTGATCCACGGTGCCGACCTGCGCAATCCCACCATCGTTCATGATGACAATACGGTCCGCCAGTTCCAGCGCCTCTTCCTGGTCGTGAGTCACAAAAATGGTGGTGACGCCGGTTTTCTGATGCAGCTCGCGTAACCACTGCCGCAGTTCCTTGCGGACCTTGGCATCCAGCGCGCCAAAGGGTTCATCCAGTAACAGCACCCTGGGTTCAATCGCCAGCGCCCGCGCCAGGGCGACCCGCTGCCTCTGTCCGCCAGAGAGTTGATGCGGGTAGCGGTCTCCGAGACCACCCAGTTGCACCAGTTCCAACAGCTCGTCAGCGCGCTCTCGAATGGCGCTCTTCAGCGGCCGCTTGCCGCGCGGCTTCACCGCAAGGCCAAAGCCGACGTTGGCCCGCACGGTCATGTGCTTGAACAGGGCGTAGTGCTGGAATACAAAGCCAATCTGGCGTTCCCGCAGCGGTGTCCTGCTCATATCTGTACCGCCGAAGGCCACCGTGCCGGTATCAGCGTAGTCCAGGCCCGCGATAATCCGCAGCAGCGTGGTCTTGCCAGATCCCGAAGGACCCAGGAGAGCAATCAGCTCACCCGAGTCGATCAGGAGATCGACCTCATTCAGGGCGCGAAATGACCCAAAGTGCTTGTTGATATTGCCCAGTGCAATTTCCATGAAAGTTTACCCCAACAGAATTCAGTGTTTTTGGCTGCGCGACAGCTCGCTGCCGTGACGCGCTTCCAGCAGTGACTTCATTCCCAGCGTGAGCAGGGCAAGCGTCGCCAGCAGCGAGGCGATGGCGAAGGCTGCGGCGAAGTTGTATTCGTTGTAGAGGATCTCAACGTGCAATGGCATGGTATTGGTGTGCCCGCGAATGTGACCGGAAACCACGGATACGGCACCAAACTCCCCCATGGCGCGCGCATTGCAGAGCAACACGCCGTACAGCAGACCCCAGCGCACATTGGGCAGGGTCACGTGCCAGAATGTCTGCCAGCCGCTGGCGCCCAGACTCAGTGCGGCCTGCTCGTCGTCAGTGCCCTGCTCCTGCATCAGCGGTATCAGCTCCCTGGCCACGAAGGGAAAGGTGACGAAGATTGTCGCCAGCACAATGCCGGGCAGCGCGAAGATAATCTGGATGTTCGTACCGGCGAGCAATGGTGCAGCCCAACCGCTGGCTCCGAACATGAGCACGTACACCAAGCCTGCGACCACCGGTGATACCGAGAACGGCAGATCGATCAGCGTCACCAGGATGGACTTGCCGCGGAACTCGAATTTGGCAATCGCCCAGGCCGCAGCGACACCGAACACCAGATTCAACGGCACCGCGATGCCGGCGGCGAGGAATGTCAGGCGAATGGCCGCCTGCGCGTCCGGATCCTGCAGTGCCGTGATATAGGTCTCCCAGCCATTGCGGAACGCTTCGACAAAAACCGATACCAGTGGCAGCAGCAGAAAGCCGCCAAGAAAAATCAGGGCCAACGCTATCAGCAGCCAGCGCACGCCCCGCGGCTCCATCACGCTACCGTTGTATGACGATGCTGAACTCATGTCGCACCCCCGGCTTGTGGTATCGGTGCTATCGGATTCACGGCCAGGTTGGCGCGCAGCTTGTGACGGTTGCTCCAGGTTTGCAGCAGATTGATCAGTAGCAGGAGCACAAAGGAAATGACCAGCATTGCGGCCGCAACGGTGGTCGCGCCAGCGTAATCAAATTCCTCAAGACGTATCACAATCAGCAGAGGCGCAATTTCGGAGACATAGGGTAGATTGCCGGCAATAAATATCACTGAGCCGTACTCACCAACGCCGCGTGAAAAAGCCAGGGCAAACCCGGTCAACAGTGACGGCAGGACGCTTGGCAAAATCACTCTTGAAATCGCCTGCCAGCGGGTCGCCCCCAGTGAGGCCGCAGCCTCCTCCAGCTCCCGTTCAACATCCCGCAACACCGGCTCAACCGTGCGCACAACAAACGGCAGTCCAATGAAGGTCAGTGCCACAACAATTCCAAGGGGAGCAAAAGCCACCTTGATTCCAGCAGGCTCAAGCCACTGCCCTACCCAGCCGTTACCGGCATACAGGGCTGTCAGGGCGATGCCTGCGACCGCTGTAGGCAGGGCGAAGGGGAGATCGATAGCAGCATCAAACAGACGTTTACCCGGGAATTCATAGCGCACAAACACCCAGGCAACCAGCGTGCCGAAGAACGCGTTGATCACCGCGGCGATAAAAGCCGTGGAGAACGACAACCACAGCGCCAACAGCACCCGCTCGGATGTGACGATGGCCCAGATACGCTCCGGACCGAGCTCCGCTGTCTTGAAAAAAATTCCAGCCAGCGGAATCAAGACAATGAGGCTGAGATAAAAAACGGTGTAACCCAGCGTAAGGTTAAATCCCGGCAGCGGCGACCGCTTTCGGGATTTAACCGCCGCTGGTGCGGCGGCAATGTTCACAGACTTCTCCCCTTACAAATGGTTTCAGCGTGGGCTGTAGATCTGGTCGAAGACGCCACCTTCCTCGAAATGCTGTTTCTGTGCGGCCTGCCAGCCACCGAACTCTTCGTCTATAGTGATCAAATCCAGCTCGGGGAAGCGCTCCAGGTCAGCCGGATCGGCGTGGCTGGGGTCGGAGGGCCGATAGTAGTGCTTTGCCGCCAGCTTCTGGCCTATCGGGCTGTAGAGGTACTCCAGATAGGCCTTGGCCACTGCCAGGGTGCCATGCTTCTCGGCGTTGCCGTCGACTACCGTTACCGGCGGCTCGGCCTTGATGGAGAGTGACGGTACGATAATTTCGAATTTGTCACTGCCAAAT
>JBLRXF010000138.1:0-8019 GCA_047920875.1 Haliea sp.
GACCAGGCTCTCGGCGCGGTTGCTGTCGCGCTCCAGGTCATGGCTCAGAGCCCGGAAATACTCGGCCATATCGTCCGTTGTCATGCCCACCAGGGCCGAGCCCACCCCCACCACCGTGGCGCCTGCATCCAGAAACGCGCGCACATCCTCGGCGCTGCTGGCGCCGCCGCAGCCGATCACCGGCAAGCCGGTTGCGGCCACCATCTCGCGCACGCACTTCAAGCCTATAGGCAGCACACCCTTGCCGGACATCCCGCCCGAGCCGTTGCTCAGCACCGCGTGGCCGTGTGAGGAGGTATAGCCTGGCCCCACCGTATTGATGGCACAGAGGCCGTCTGCGCCGCCGGCCTTCGCCGCCTCGGCGATTTCGGCAATATTGGGCGTGTTTGGCGTCAGCTTCGGAATCACCGGAATATCCACCACCGCCTTCACCGCCGCGGTAATCTCCCGCACCATCTCCGGGTCCTGGCCCATGGCCATGCCATAGCCCTTGGCATGGGGGCAGGACAAGTTCAGCTCCAGCCCGTCCGCCACCGGCGCCAGGAGCTTCGCCACCTCGACAAACTCCTGCAGGCTGCCGCCGAAAATCGACACCAGCAGAAAACGGTCTCCAGGCACCCGCAGCTTGCCCAGCAGCGCCACCGACTCCTGCGCCCCCGGGTTCGTCAGCCCCACCGCGTTCACAAAACACCCCGGCGCATACTGGCTCAGCACCGGCTCCCGATTCCCCAGCCGCGGCTGCAGGCCAATGCTCTTGGTCGTCACCACCCCCACCTCGGGCATGTGGTCGAACACATACTGAATGATGGAGGTGGCAGTGGTAACGATCCCGGAGGGAATCGTGAACGGGCCGGACAGGGTCTTGCCGAAAAATTCAGTGTTCAAGGCGATGGCTCGGGGCTGGGTGGCTGGAGGCCGCAATTATACGGCCTTGTCCTAAGTGAGTCGAAACATCCTCTGGTCTAGGCGCTGAATCGGAATCCGGCGCTGACCGCTGCGCGCCCCCCGGGACACGCTGCAAGTCCATCCATGGACGCTCGGCCTCGACATCCCTGTCTCGGACGGTCCCGGTGGGCGCGCACCGGCCAGCGCCTCATCGCGAGATTTAGGCTCCAGTGGCCTTATCAGGTCCCGCAAAATGTTTGGTGCACCTGTTGTTCTGGCCCCGGCGGCAAGGCGAAGCTTCGGTCTTCGGGGCGCCAGGTCCAGGGGTCTGCCAGGCGCTCCACCAATGCGTGGAAAGGTGCGAAGTCGTCTTGGTTCGTGGCCGCAGCAATGGCGGCTTCCACCAGATGGTTGCGGGGGATAAAGACCGGGTTGGCGCGGTACATCGCTGCCTGGCGCGCCACGGGGTCGACGGCTTCGGCGGTGAGGCGTTGCTGCCAGCGCGCGAGCCAGGGGTCGAAGGCGGGCGGCAGGGGATACAGTTCGCCGCAGTCCTGGTCGCCCGCAGTGCCGGGGCTTGCCAGGTCGGCCAGGCGGCGGAAGGTGAGGGTGAAGTCCGTTGCCTCGGCGGCCATCAGGGAGTAGAGGTCCTCAATCAGGGCGGCATCCTCGGCGCGGTCTTCCACCAGCCCCAGCTTGGCCTTGAGCCCGGCGGTATGCGCCTCCAGGAACTGGTCGCTGTAGCTGTCCACCGCGCCCTGGGCCAGGGCTACGGCCTGCTCGCTGTCTTCGTGCAGCACCGGCACCAGCGCCTGGGCCAGGCAGGCCAGGTTCCAGTGGGCAATGGCGGGCTGGTTGCGGTAGGCATAGCGCCCGGCGTGGTCGATGGAGCTGAACACCGTATCCGGGTTGAAGGCGTCCATGAAGGCGCAGGGGCCGTAATCGATGGTTTCCCCGGACAGCAGCATATTGTCGGTATTCATCACCCCGTGAATAAAGCCCAGCAGCTGCCAGCGGGAAATCAGGCTGGCCTGGGCCTGAACCACCGACCTAAGCAGGGCCAATGCGGGGTTTTCGGCATCGGCCTCGGGATAGTGGCGCTCCAGGGTATAGCGCACCAGGATCTCCAGGGCCTCCGTGTCCTTGCGCGCGGCAAAGTATTCAAAACTGCCAATGCGGATGTGGCTGGCGGCTACCCGCGCCAGCACCGCGCCCGGGAGCGCCCGGTCGCGAAATACCTGCTCCCCGGTAGTGACTGCCGCCAAGGCGCGGGTGCTGGGCACCCCCAGGGTTGCCATGGCCTCGCTGACCATGTACTCGCGCAGCACCGGCCCCAGCGGTGAACGGCCATCGCCGCCCCGGGACCAGTGTGTGCGGCCCGCGCCCTTGAGCTGCAGGTCCACGCGCTGGCCGTCAGCCCGGCGCAGTTCGCCCAGCAGGATCGCGCGGCCATCCCCGAGTTGGGGGTTGAAGCTGCCAAACTGATGGCCGGCGTAGGCGGCCGCCAGCGGCTCCGAGCCCTCCATGACCTTGTTGCCGGCCAGGAACGCCGTGCCTTCGGCAGAGGCCAGCCAGTGCGGGTCCAGGCCCAGTTCCAGCGCCAGGGCGCGGTTGACCCGTATCGGCGCGGGCGCCGCCACGGGGGTTGGCGCCAGCAGCTGATGGAAGCGCGCGGGCAGGCGCGCAAAGCTGTTGTCGAAACGGGGACGGGCAGTGTCAGTTGGCAATGTAGTCGCTCCCTTGGCCAGGGCCGCCGGCTGCTTTTTGGAGCCGCAGGTGTCGGGCATAGCGGCAGTTCGCTCAGCATGGTAGCAAGGTTGGGCACACCAGCGCAGGGAAACCTGCGCTGGTGACGCGGGGTCCACTTGCCCGCCACGCCGCGTCGTGAAACCAGACAACCGGCAGAATAGTTCTGTACGAGCACGGTTGTAGGGCGTAGTCTGGCCGGCTAACCAACAATTCATGATCAGCCAACAAGGATTTCACCGTGAAGCACATGATACTGGGAATGTCCCTTGCTGGCTGCGCGTCGGCCGCAAGTGCGGCGACCTGGGGCGATTTTGCCTGGGGCGCCGGGACCTGGGGTGCCAGTGCCATCCCTGTCCCTGTCAACTCTCCCCTGGCCCTGCTGGGCCTGACCGCCGCCCTGGCCAGTGCTGCGATCTGGTATCTGAAAAAGCGGCGCTGAGCGCTCTCTGCCAACCCTGTCCCACAAGAAAAGGACCCACCCGTCATGAAAATTCTCTCCGGTAACGCAGTCGCGGGTGCTTTCCTGTCCGCGCTGCTACTCACCTCCGCCGCAAGCTGGGGGCAGACGACCGTGCCCAATACCTTCCAGAACGGCCAGACGGCGGACGCCGGCGAGGTCAACGCCAATTTCTCCGCGCTGGCGACTGCGATAGACAATATTCCCGCTGGACCTGCGGGGCCAGAGGGACCTGCGGGGGCAGAGGGGCCTGCGGGGCCAGAGGGACCTGCGGGGCCAGAGGGGCCTCCGGGAATTCAAGGGCCGCAAGGAATTCAAGGCGAGACTGGAGAGACAGGGGCCACAGGGCCTGCGGGGGGCCTGATCGCCTTCGCCAATTTCTATGCCCTGATGCCGCCCGATAATGCGGCGACGGTGGCCCCCAGCACGGACGTTTCCTTTCCCCAGAACGGTCCAACTTCGGGTGGAGGCATCACTCGGACCGGTCCCAGTGCTTTCAATCTGGCGGGCATCGGCATCTACCAGGTCATGTTTCAAGTCAGCGTGAGCGAGGCCGGTCAACTTGTGCTCACGCTCAATGGGGCGGACCTCGCCTATACGGTGGTCGGACGTGCGACGGGTACCAGTCAGCTGGTGGGTATGGCGCTGGTTGAGACGACCGTGATCGATTCCATTCTCACCGTGCGCAATCCCGCCGAGAATTCAACAGCGCTGACGATCACACCGCTGGCCGGTGGAACCAGGCCCGTCTCGGCCCACCTGGTGATTACACAGTTGCAATAAGGGGGCACGCGCCGCCTTATTGGCCTCCTGCAGACACCGCAGGATAGCGCTTTACTGTAGCGCGTCGGAGTGGCAGATTAACGGGTCAACGCAACGACTACTGGCGATTAGCCGGCATTGACCTGGAGCCACAATGAGCACGAACAGCTGGGACACCCTGATCACCGACGCCCTGGTCTTTGACGGCAACGGCGGGCCACCGCAGCACCTGGACATTGCCATCCGCGACGGCCGCATCGCCGCCCGGGGCAGTGCCCTGCCGCGTAGCGAAGCTGCCAGGGTGATTGAAGGCAGCGGCCAGTGGCTGATGCCGGGTTTGCTGGACATCCACACCCACCTGGACCTGGAAGTGGACCTGGACCCGCGCCTGCCGGAAGTGGTGCGCCACGGCACCACCACCGTGCTGGTGGGCAACTGCAGCCTCGGCACCTGCTTTGGCCAGCAGCTGGAGGGCAAGCAGAATCCTATCGTCGACTGCTTCACCCGGGTCGAGAATATCCCCAAGAAGGTGCTGAGCAAGTGCGTGGAAACCATCACCTGGGATAATACCGGGGACTACATGGACCACTTCAACACCCTGAACCTGGGCCCCAATATCGGCGCCTTTGTGCCCCACTCCATGCTGCGGGTGGAAGTGATGGGCCTGCAAGACAGCATCAGCCGCGACCCCACCGAGGCGGAACTGCGGGAGATGGAGCGGCTGCTGGAGCAGGCCATGAACCAGGGCTATCTGGGCCTGAGTACGGACGGGCTGCCCTTTCACTACCTGGCCAACGCGCCGCACACCGACCAGCGCATCCCCACCCAGTTCGCCAGCTTCAAGGAGCTGAAGCGCCTGCTGGGCGTTGTCCGGCGCCACGACCGGGTCTGGCAGACCACCCCCATCCTCGAGAACCGGGCCAAGGCGCTGCTGTATTTCTTCCTGAGCAGCGGCCGCCTGTTTGGCACGCCGCTGAAAACCTCTGCACTGTCCGTGATGAAATTCGTGCTCGCGCCCAAGGCCTCCAACGCTTTCCTGGGCGTGGCCGGGCTGATCAACGGCGCCCTGCTCAAGGGCCGCATTCATTTCCAGGCCCTGGGTACCAATTTCCGCATCTGGGCCGACGGCATTGTCAGCCCGATCTTCGAGGAACTGGAATCCACCTGCAAGCTGATTGCCAAAGAGTACGACGATGTGGAGGGGCGCCGGGCCCTGCTCAACGACCCTGCCTTTATCGAAGAGTTTCGCCGCGACTGGTTCCACGGCCGCAAGGGCCGCAACCTGGCAACCTTGAAGGCCAAGCTCGGGCTGCCGGACAAGCTGGTAATTCGCGACCCAGAGCTGATGATTTTTGACGGCGCACCGGTGCCGGAATGGGACGGCGAATCCATGCAGCAGGTCTTTGAGCGCCTGCAGCGGTTCCAGCGCGGCCAGGCCGGCGAAGCGCGCTCCGACGCCGAGCGCGAGGCCCTGGCCGCCTTTCCCAACCCGACCGCGGACGACGCCGACTTCATGCTGCATCTGCTGCGGGAGTACGACAAATCCTTCCGCTGGTATGTGGATGTCGGCAACACGGACAAGCAGGCCACCCTGGGCTATCTGCTGCACCCCAATGCCATGCCCGGCTTCAACGATTCCGGCGCGCACATCACCAATATGGCGTTTTTCGACGCCAACCTGATGTCACTGAAGCTGGCCCAGGCCGAGGGGCTGGCAACCGTCGCCAGGATGGTCAAGCGCCTGACGCGGGATCCCGCGGAATTCTTCGGCCTTGATGTGGGCAGTCTGGAGATCGGTGCCCAAGCGGATATCACCCTGGTGGATCCGGAGGTGTTGAAGGCCTGGGACAGCAATGAACATCGTGCCTTTATCCACCGCGAGCTGTTCGACCACAAGCAAATGGTGAACCGTTCGGACGGCGTGGTGAGCCATGTGTTGATCAATGGCGAGCCGGTTTGGGAGCAGGGCGACTTCACCCCGGCCCTCGGCAGCCGCAGCCTCGGCCGCGCCCTGCGCGCCGCCTGAGCGCTGCCAATCGCGCGGAGACAAGGTGAATGGCTGCGCAGCAGCCAGAGAGAGTGGCCTGGGCCACCGCGCTCCCACAAGGGCGGAACCCGTAGGGGCCCGCTCCGCGGGCGACTTTGCGCCTACGGGGTTTCTTCGGTTGGCTTGCTGCGCTGCAGCAAGCGCTGCAGGAAACGTCCACCTTCTTCCCGGGCCATGTTTTCCAGTTCTCTGCGGGCGAGATCGGCGATGATCGCTTCGCTGTCGACCTTGCACCAGTTGCCGGGTTCACCGCCGAGCTGGCCGCGGCAGTTCACCGGCCAGTCGATCGCCGCCAGGCGCTGGTTGACCCGGCAGGCAGGGTCGACTTCTGCCAGGGTCGGTGCAAGGCGGGCCCGGAAGCTGGCGACAAAGTCGTTGCTCAGCAGGTCCAGTTTGCCCTCACCGCGCAGGCCGACATGGTCGAGATCCGCCAGCAGGGGGTTCAGTCGAGCTTCCCCCCCGGACAGCTGGATGCGGGCACTGGCGCTGCTAAAACTGCTGCGCATGGGGAGTTCGTTTTGCAATGGCTCCTGGTTCACCTGCGCCATCACCTGGCAGAGCATCCGTTCGACGCCAACCTGTTCCAGGGTGAGCGCCTCGGTGTCGAGTCGGATTTCGCCCTCCAGGGCGGCAATTAACGCATTGCGGCTGCCGCCCCGGCTCTCCAGCTGCCAGCGGGCATCGGCCCTGCCGGACAGCACCGGATCCGCTTCCAGAGCGAGGAGCAGGACGGCGGTGTCCAGCTCGGCCAGTTCGCCACGGGTGGTGAGCGTGGGCGTACTCAGGCGCGCGTTCAGGACTGCGGTGGCGTCCAGTTTGCCGCCGTGGAGGGTCCCACTTATGGTGTCGAAGGTCGCGACGCCCTCCACCGCGCGCAGGCGCAGGCGCAGATTCTCGATTGTATGGGCACCCACTACTGCGCGTTCCACCCGCAAGTCAGCCCGGGTGTCGGCCAGTCGCAGAGCATCCAACGGCAGGGCGGCATCGCCGTCGGCGGCGCCAGTATCGGCGCTGGTGGCCGCTTCGGGGCCAGCCAGCAACAGCAGTGCGGGATCCAGCAGGTTCATGCGCAGCACTGCGTCAACCTGCGGACTTTCCGCCGCGGCATAGCGCACGGTGCCGCTGCCCTGTGTGGCACCGTTGTCCAGTTCCACGGCCAGCTCTGCGAGTCGTTTTTCCAGGTTGACGCTGCCGCTGGCTCGCAGCGTTACCGGTGCCGGGGTGGCGCCGGCAAGCTCAAGCTCCAGCTCCTGCAGGTTCACGGTTTGCGAGTCGGCGCTGGCGCTAAAAATGGTGGCGAGGTCCAGGCTCAGGCTCTGCTCGCCTGCCATGCGCAGTTGTAACGTCAGTGAAGCCGGTTTGCCCTCCAGGTTGAGATCCGTACCTCGTAGCAGAGGCAGGTCGAGCACCACAGGTTCGGCGCCGGCGGGTTGTTGCAGAATAATACGGGCATCAGTCAGTTGCAGGCTCGCGACATTGAGTGCCAGCGGTGCTCCGAAGACGGCACCGGCGCCCATTGCAGCGGTTTCCTGCAGGGTCTTCCGCCGCGCTGCATAGAAGCGTTCCAGTTCCGCGTCCGAGAGAGTGGCCAGATCCGGCACCTCAACCGCCTGCCGCGCCGGCAGTGTCAGCACCAGACCATCGAGTTCCAGGCCCTTGATGACGACTTCTCGCGACAGCAGTGGTCGCAGGAATACCTCCACCGACAGCTCTCGCGCGCTGATTTCCGGCTGCTCCTCGCCGGGCAGCTGCAATACAGTATCTCCGAGCCGCAACGCGAGCCGCGGGAACAGGTTGAGGCCAGCATCGCCGCGAACTGACAGCTTGGCACCGCTGCGCGCCTCCAGCTCTGCCGTGGCCAGCTTGATCAGCTTCTCCTCATCGATAAAGAGTGGCAGCACCAGCAGGGCAGCAATCACCAGCATCAGCGGGATGCCGAGCAGGTAGAGCAGGATTCTGGGCATGAGGTAGCCTCTAACGGATAGGGTCGCCTATTGTAGCATTCGCCGAATACCGCGATGTCTGACCTGTCGCTACCCTGCGCGATGTGGCCCAGCTGCCCGTATCGCGCAGGGACTGCGCTCCTACGGATGTTGCAGGAGCCCGCTCTGCGGGCGAT
>JBLRXF010000139.1:0-8017 GCA_047920875.1 Haliea sp.
TCGATCACCAGGACCGGCGCCTGCTGCTGGCCCTGATCGAGAAGTTCGACGGCGGCCCGGTGGGCGTCGACAGCCTGGCCGCCGCCATCTCGGAAGAGCGCGGCACCATTGAGGACGTGCTGGAGCCCTACCTCATCCAGCAGGGCTACATGGTGCGGACCCCGCGCGGGCGCATGGTCACCCGCAGCGCCTACCTGCACTTTGGCTTGCCGGTCGGCAGCCTGCCAGAGGTGGCACAATTACCATTGGAGCCCGGCCAGGACGAGAACGCGTGAGTGCGGCGGAATTTTCAATTAAGCTGCGAGTCTACATTGAGGACACCGATGCCGGCGGCATTGTCTACTACGTCAACTACCTGAAATTCATGGAACGCGCCCGTACCGAATTCATGCGCAGCCTGGGCTTTGGCAAGGATTACATCTTCAATCACGACCTGATGTTTGTGGTGCGGGATGTGTCCATCCGCTATCAGGCGCCTGCGCATCTGGACGATGAGCTGGAGGCGGACGTGACTCTGACAGAGGTGCGCGGTGCCAGCCTGGTCATGCGCCAGGCCGTGCGCCGCGGCCACGCACTGCTGGCCACCGCCGCAATTTCCATCGCCTGTGTAGACCGCGCCGGGGTGCGCCCGCGGCGCCTGCCGGAAGATATGCTGAATACCCTGCGCGCCGCGCAGAGTCACTGAGGGGGAGCCCGACACTTGGAAGCACAACTGAGTATTATCGACCTGATTCTCGAGGCCGGATTTACCGTGCAGCTGGTCATGTTGACCCTGCTGGCCGCCTCCGTAGTCTCCTGGTACATGATCGTTCAGCGGTTTATCTATTTCCGCAACGGCCGCGATGAAATGTTCGAGTTTGAAGAGCGCTTCTGGTCTGGCATCGACCTGTCACAGCTGTACCGCGAAGGCAATGAGCGCGCCGCCGATGGCGCCCTGATTGTCGGCATGGAGAGTATCTTCCGCGCCGGTTTCAAGGAGTTCTCGCGCCTGGCCAAGCAGTCCGAGATGGATTCCGAGGCGGTCATCGAGGGTTCGCGCCGGGCCATGCGGGTTGCCATGCTGCGGGAGGAAGAGCGTCTGGAGAAGCACCTGTCCTTCCTGGCGTCGGTCGGTTCCACCAGCCCCTATATCGGTCTTTTCGGTACCGTCTGGGGGATCATGAACAGCTTCCGCGGCCTCGCCACCACCACCCAGGCGACCCTGGCCACGGTGGCGCCGGGTATCTCCGAGGCGCTGATTGCCACCGCCATGGGCCTGTTCGCCGCCATTCCCGCGGTACTCGCCTACAACCGCTTCGCCAGCCGCATGGACATGTTCCTGAATCGCTACGACACCTTTGTCGATGAATTCTCCAGTATTCTCTACCGCCAGGCCTACGCCCTGCGCGCGCGCGACAAGAAGGCAGGGTAAGCGCCGCCATGTCCAGGTCCCGCAGCAAGCGCCGCCCCATGGCCGATATCAACGTCGTTCCCTACATCGACGTCATGCTGGTACTGCTCATCATCTTCATGGTGACGGCGCCCATGTTGATGCAGGGGGTGCAGGTCGACTTGCCCACCGCCAACGCCGAGCCGGTAGACAACCAGGACAGTGAGCCGCTGATTATCTCCATCGACAGCAGCGGCCAGCTGTTCCTCAACCTTGGCGAGGATGAGAAGCAGGCCCTGGAACTGGCGACCATCACTCAGCGCGTGGGGGTGGTCATGCGCCGCAGCCCGGAGAAGCCGGTGCTGGTGTGGGGTGACCGCGCTGTTCCCTATGGTGAGGTCGTTACCCTGATGGCGGCCCTGCAGGAAGCGGGCGCCCCCAGAGTAGGACTGGTGACAGAGCCACCGCAGTGAATTTTTCCATTTACGCCAAGCCGGTGACGCCGCGAATTGTGCTTCGCCCGGCACTGGCGACTGTGCTGCTGCACGTCCTGATCATTTTTTTCCTGACCGCCAATTGGTCCAGTTCCGAGGAGCGGGTGCTGAAACCGAAGCCGATGCCGAAGGTCATCAGCGCGACGCTGGTCGATGTCAGCCAGATTCAGCCCAAACCGGAAGTTGCACCGGCACCCAAGCCTGAGCCCAAACCGGTACCCAAGCCTGAGCCCAAACCGGAGCCAAAACCGGTACCCAAGCCTGAGCCGAAGCCGGAGCCCAAACCGGTGCCCAAGCCTGAGCCCAAACCGGTACCCAAGCCTGAGCCGAAGCCCGAGCCCAAACCGGCACCGAAGCCCGAGCCGAAGCCGGCGCCCAAACCGGAGCCCAAGCCAGCACCCAAGCCCGAACCTCCGCGCCCTTCCCCGCAGGAGCTGGCGGAGGCGGCGCGCCAGGAAGCGGCCCGCAAGGCCGCAGAGGAGCAGGCCGCGCGGGCCGCCGCTGCATCGGCGGAGCTGGCAGCGAGTTATGCCTCCCTGATTCAGCAGACCGTGCAGCGGCGCTGGAGCCGCCCACCCAGCGCGCGCAACGGAATGGAGGTTCTGCTGTCCATACAGTTGATCCCCACCGGTGAGGTGGTGAGCGTCAGTGTGCAGCGCAGCAGTGGCGATGAGGCCTTTGATCGCTCCGCGATTGCCGCGGTAGAGCGCGCGGGCAACTTCCCCGAGCTCAAGAACCTGCCGCCACGCGAATTCGAACAGAACTTCCGGCGCTTTCGCCTGTTATTCAGACCAGAGGATCTACGTTACTGATGAAACATCTGACAGCAGTAGTACTTGGGGCAGTGATGGCCCTGGCGGCGATGAGTGCGCGTGCGCAACTGGTCATCGAAATCACGCAGGGCATGGACAATCCCACGGCAATCGCGGTAGTGCCCTTTGCCTGGCAGGGTGCCGGCGCGCCGCCGGCGGATGTGGCCCAGGTTATCGATGCCGACCTCGCCCGCAGCGGCCAGTTCGACCCGGTTGATCGGGGCGATATGCTGGCCCGCCCCACCACCCAGCAGGAGGTGTTCTACCGCGACTGGCGCGCCATCAATTCGGAATACGTGCTGATTGGCAGGGTGTCGGTCACCAACCAGGTGCAGATGCGGATTGAGTATGAGCTGTTCGACGTCAACCGCGAGGCGCGGGTGCTGAGCGGCTATGAGGAGGGTCACGTCAACGAGGCGCGGATGCTGTCTCACCGGGTGGCGGATGAGGTCTATGAAACCCTCACCGGTATTCCCGGCGCCTTTGCCACCCGCCTGCTGTATGTTTCCGTGACCCGCAACCCTGGTGGCAAGGACTACTACCGCTTGACCCTGGCGGACTCTGATGGCGCCCGCCCGATCGTGCTGCTGGAGTCCCGCGAGCCGATCATGGCCCCGACCTGGTCACCGGATGGCAAGCACATTGCCTACGTGTCCTTCGAAACCAGCCGCCCGGCCATCTACCGTCAGGAACTGGCGTCCGGCGTACGCGAGCAGCTGACCAACTTCCGCGGCCTCAACGGTGCGCCCGCCTGGTCGCCAGATGGCAATACCATGGCGATGGTCCTGTCCAAGGACGGCAACCCCGATATCTACCTGATGGACCTGCGGACCAAGCAGTTGACCCAGATTACCCGCCACTATGCCATTGATACGGAGCCTGCCTGGATGCCCGACGGCCGCTCGCTGCTGTTTACCTCTGACCGCGGCGGGCGCCCGCAGATCTACCGTTATGACCTGCGTAGCGGCGCCACCGACCGGGTGACCTTCGAGGGCAGCTACAATGCCAGGGCCCGCATGGCCCAGGACGGTCGCAACATGGTGATGGTGCACCAGGCGGGTGGGCGTTTCCACATCGCCCTGCAGGACATGGTGACCAACCGATTGCAGGTCCTCACCAGCACCGAGCTGGACGAAAGTCCCAGTATCGCGCCCAACGGCTCTATGGTATTGTATGGCACCAAATCCGGGGACCGGGGCATTCTTGCTGCTGTTTCCGTGGACGGTGGAGTGAAATTCCGTTTACCGGCGCGTGAAGGCGACGTCCGTGAACCGGCATGGTCACCATATTTAAGCCGCTGAATGCGGCTGTTGTAACCAATGTCATTAACCATCATTCGCAAGGAAAGAGACACAATGAAACATCTGACTGTTGCTGGCAAGGCACTGACTCTGCTGTTCGTCGCCGCTTTTCTGGTAGCCTGTTCCAGCAAGGACACCAAAGACGATGACGCTGCCGCCGCTGCTGCTGCCGAAGCTGCTGCCCGTTCCGCCGCCGAGCGCGCCGCCGCTGAAGCTGCCGGTACTTCCCAGCAGCGCCTGCAGGACGCCGTGGCTGCCGTGGGTAACGTGTTCTACTTTGACTATGACAGCTCCAACCTGAAGCCTCAGGCGCAGGCCGCGCTGGATGCGCACATCGCGCTGCTGCGCACCAACGAGCGCAGCGTGCGTCTCGAAGGCCACACCGACGAGCGCGGTACCCGTGAGTACAACATGGCGCTGGGCGAGCGTCGTGCGAACACCGTACGCGACTACATGGTTGTGAACGGCATCCCCAGCTACCGTATCGAAACGGTCAGCTATGGCGAAGAGCAGCCCATCGCATACGGTTCCGGCGAGGCCAACTGGTCGCAGAACCGTCGCGTTGAGCTCAAGTAGGGCGCAGTAGCGCATGTCCTACTTCAGCAAACTGCTGTTGGCAAACGGGTTGACCCTCGCGGTCGGCCCGTTCTGCTTTCTGGCCTCAGCACAGGCCCAGGATTATATTGACGTTGAGTCGGAGCGCGCTGCGGCGGCTACCAATCCCTCGTCCTCTGCCGCGGTTCAGCCCGCACAGTCGTATCCGGTGACCAGCTATGGCGTCGGGGCAGCCCCTGCGGCGCCGGTCGTTCAGGGCGAGAGTCCCGTCAGCCCCGTGGGCAGCAACAGCGGCGCCAATCCCGGCCAGCTGCTGCTGCAGGTGCAGCAACTTCAGCAGGAAGTGATGCGCCTCAACGGCCTGGTTGAAGAGCAGGCTCATGAGCTGCGCACGCTCAAAGCACAAAGCCTTGAGCGCTATATCGATCTCGACCGCCGCCTGGGTTTGCTGGCCGGCGGCACTGGCGAGCCGGTAGCTGAGGTTTCGGCTGCTACAGCACCACCACCGGCATCGGCCCCCGCCGCCGCAGACACCGTGGCACCGCGTTCGTCACCGGTCGCAGCAGCTCCCTCGGCTGCGGAAGCGCAGCCAGGCGAGGCCCAGGCCTACCAGGCGGCCTATGCCCTGGTACGCAGTCAGCAATTCAATCAGGCCGCTACCGCCTTTCGACAGTTCCTGCAGGACTATCCTGCCGGGCGTTTTACCCCCAACGCTCATTACTGGCTCGGTGAGCTCTACCTGGTGACTTCCCCGCCGGATCAGGAAGCTGCGCGGCAGTCCTTCATGCTCTTGCTGGACATGTACCCGCAGGATTCCAAGGTCCCTGACGCCCTGTTCAAGCTGGGTCGCATCCATTACACCAAGGGCAACCGCGAGCGCGCCCGGGAGTTCCTTGATCGGGTGATCAACGAGTTCGGCACCAGCAACAGTGCGGCTGTCAAGCTGGCACAGGATTTTATCAGCGAGAACTACTGACCTCCGGTCAGCCCCAGCTCATGGCCATCACCCCACTCCGAAATACCGCTGTGGCGTCCGCCGACGCGGGGGACACCTCCCTGCGGATAACCGAGGTCTTCTATTCCCTGCAGGGCGAAGCGCGCACGGTGGGTCTGCCGACTGTTTTCGTACGCCTGACTGGCTGCCCCCTGCGCTGCGTCTACTGCGATACCGCCTATGCCTTCAGCGGCGGCTCCCAGTGGAGCCTGCAGCAGGTGCTGGCGGAAGTCGCGGGCCATCGTCCGCGCTACGTCACCGTTACCGGCGGTGAGCCGCTGGCTCAGCCCAGCTGCCTGCCCCTGCTGGCCGCCCTCTGCGATGCCGGCTATGAAGTGTCTCTGGAAACCTCGGGTGCCCTGCCTGTGGCAGATGTGGACCCACGTGTGGTCAAGGTGCTGGACTTGAAGACTCCGGCCTCTGGCGAAGCCCACCGCAACGACTACAGCAACATTGCCCATCTGACGCCCATCGACCAGCTCAAGTTCGTTGTTTGTGACCGTGCAGACTACGAATGGGCTCGCTTCAAGCTGGATGAATACCGACTTGCCGAGCGGGTATCCGACGTGCTGTTCTCACCCAGTCATGGCCAGCTCCATGGTCGTACGCTGGCAGAGTGGATTCTGGCGGACAATCTGCCCGTGCGACTGCAGCTGCAGCTGCACAAGCTGCTGTGGAATGATGAACCCGGTCACTGAGCGGGTGGGGGAGGGCCGACGCGCGGTCATCCTGGTGTCCGGCGGCCTGGATTCCACCACCGTGCTGGCCATGGCCCGCGCCCAGGGCTACCAGTGCTTCACCCTGAGTTTCGACTACGGTCAGCGGCACCGCGCGGAGCTGCTGGCAGCCGCGCGCGCATCCGCCGCCCTGGGCGACGTTGAGCACAAGGTAGTGACGCTCAACCTGGATAGCATCGGCGGCTCCGCCCTGACCGACATGGCCATCGCCGTGCCGGAGGAGGAGACCAGCGGGATTCCCATCACCTACGTGCCAGCCCGGAATACCGTGTTCCTGTCGATAGCGCTGGGCTGGGCCGAAGTGCTGAGCGCCAATGACATCTTTATCGGGGTCAACGCGGTGGACTACTCCGGTTATCCAGACTGCCGCCCCGAGTACATCGCTGCTTTCGAAGCTGTGGCCAATCTGGCCACCCGTGCTGGCGTGGAGGGGCAGAAACTCACCATCCATACCCCGCTGATGCGGCTGTCCAAGGGCGATATCATCCGGGCTGGCTCGGCGCTGGGAGTGGACTATGCGCTCACCGTGTCGTGCTATCAGGCGACCGAGCAGGGCCTTGCCTGCGGCAAGTGCGATTCCTGTCGCCTGCGCAGCGAGGGCTTCAGGCAGGCCGGCGTCGCTGACCCTACCCGTTACCGGTCATAGCGGGACAATAGGCGGCGATGACGTAAAAAAGCACTTGAGTTTTATAGCCAAATCCGTATCATGCGCAGCTCTTTCGGGGCCGTTAGCTCAGTTGGTAGAGCAGTTGGCTTTTAACCAATTGGTCGCTGGTTCGAATCCAGCACGGCCCACCATTTTCCCAGTAAAATCAATAAGTTAGAAGGCCCCTGATCGGGGCCTTTTTCGTTCCTGTCTAATAACTCCGTTATTGTCTAATAGATTGGCGCTAGATAGTCTCTATTGCCCTCCGGTAGTGCTTCTGCGTGACCTGAGGAGAGGTGTGCCGCAACAGCTTCGAAGCGACCTCCAGGGACTTCCCTTCAACCGCTTTGGCCCTGAGGTCATGCTCGGTGAATGCTTCGGTCAGGGTCCCGTTCTCTACCGCATTGCGCATGTACCGCTGCCAGATCGAGTCGAAGCCCGAGGTTGTGCCGTCTTCCTTGATGTAGGGAGTGAACTTCCGGTTATAGAAGAGGTAGGGATCCTGGTGCAGCTCCTTGTGCACCGGCGGTATCGGAGGATGCTGGTCCATGATGGCCGTAACGATCTGCCGCAATGGCTCGGTCCACCCAACCCGGAACCGGTCGGAAGTCCGCTTGTTGTTGATGAAGATAATCCCCTCCTCATCCAAGTGGCTGTGACGTATCCGGAGTAGTTCACCCTTGCGCCGACCATGAGTGTGGAGCTTCAGGCTTAGGTACAGCTGCCACTTCAAGGGCAGGGCGCCACCGAAAGCCAGTAGCTCCTCATTGGTGATCTCCCTTGTTCGTCCTTCGGTTGATGGTTTCTTGAATTGGCCAATGAGAGGGTTCCGGTTGATCACGCCGGTCATGACTGCATAGGACAGAGCAGAGGAGAGCACTTCAGCTGCCTGCTTGGCCTTCTTCTTGGATTCTGTCCTGGTCAGGTAATCGACCATGGCGTAAGCATGGTGAGGCTGGACTGCGTCAACGGGAAACTTCTTGGTCGTGAACCCACGGCGAACCATGGGCAAACCATACAGGTAGTACTTCTGAGTGGCAGGAGCTTTGGTGGGCAGGTATTCATACTGGAAGCGATCCAGGAGATCCTGCATGCAGTAGACCTTGGCG
>JBLRXF010000140.1:0-7961 GCA_047920875.1 Haliea sp.
CAGCCCCAAAGCTGCGGAAAAATGCCCCCGCTGCTGCAGACTGCACAGGAGCGGCAAAAAACCCAGCACACGTGCATCCCAGGCCGCTTGGAAAACGCCAGCGATATACTGCTCCAGGCGCTCCCGACGGGGATGGCTTTCCGGGCACACTTCCAGCCGTGGCAGATCGCCCACTGCCAGGCTCGGGTACAGCAGGTCTGTAGCTGTGCTGCTATGAATCTCGATCGTCGTGGGCTTCACCATCGTGCCTCAAGAGACTACTGATGGTGGCCACTCTACTGACCGAAACTTAGTAGAACCTTAAGCGGACCCGGACTACAAAGCGATCCCTCAGCGCCGCTTGCGTCGACGCTGGGGCTTCTTGCCCGCAACAGGCGTTTTGGGGTAGCGCGGCAGCTTGCCGGTGGACAGGTAGCGGTGAATGGATTCCTGGGAGCGAATCATCGGCGCCTTGCGCGGCCGCGGCACGAAGTCATTCAGCTGATGCTGGTCGATAATGCGCGCCTTGACGTTGTCATACCACTGCTGGTCGAGGATGTCCTGCAGGGTCTTCTGCGCCGCCGGGTCCCGCACCGGACACAGCACCTCAACCCGGTAATCCAGGTTGCGGGTCATCAGGTCAGCGGAGCCGATCAGGTAGCGGGGATTGCCGCGGTTATAGAACACATAGACGCGGGGATGTTCCAGGTAGCGATCGACAATGCTGATGGCCTCGATGTTCTCGGAAATCCCTTTCACGCCGGGCAGCAGAGAACACATGCCACGGATGATGAGCTTGATCTTCACCCCCGCATCCGAGGCCTCATACAGTTTGACCACCATCTGGTTGTCGACCAGATTGTTGCACTTGAGGGTAATCTCAGCATGGAAACCCGCCCGCGCATTGGCAATCTCCTGCTCGATCAGATGCATCAGACCGGGCCGGGTACTGTGCGGTGATACCAGCAGAGTGCGGTAGCGCGGCCGCTTGTAGGTAAACTGCAGAAAATCGAAAACATCGTAGATATCGCGACCGATATTCTGGTCATAGGTCAGCAGGGTAAAGTCGGTGTAGACCCGCGCGGTCTTCTCGTTGAAATTGCCGGTACCGATGTGGCTGTAAAAGCGGATTTCACCCTCCTCGCGACGCTCGATCAGCAGCAGCTTGCTGTGCACCTTGAGCCCGGGAATGCCGAAAATCACCTGAATGCCATTCTCGGTCAGCCGCTGGGCCCAGCTGATGTTCGCAGCCTCGTCAAAGCGCGCAGCCAGTTCCACGACTGTCAGCACCCGCTTGCCGTTCTGCACCGCATTGACCAGGGCATCAATGACCCTGGAGTGCTTGGCTACCCGATACAGACAGATCTTGATCGCGGTAACGGCGGGGTCCAGGGCCGCGGTTTTCAGCAGATCGATGATGTAGTCGAACGGGTGATAGGGGTAATAAAGAAACACATCCTGCTCGCGGATGTTGTCCGCCAGGCTGCCCGGATCATCCAGCCGGGGCAGACGGATGGGCGGCAGGGGCGGGAATTCCAGGTATTTGGGGCCCACATTCGGAAAAGACATGAAGTCCTTGGAGTTGTGGTAACGGCCACCCGGTATCAGGCTGTCGTATTTGCCGAAACCGAAGCGCGCACAGAGGTGGTCCAACAGGCGCTGGGGCATGGCGGCGTCGTAGACAAAGCGCACCGCTTCCGCACGTCGCCGCTGTTTCAGACTGATCTCCATCTTGTCGATCAGACTTTCGGTAATGCCCGGATCGATTTCCAGTTCGGCGTCGCGGGAAAACTTGAAACAGTAGGCTGCCACTTCGTCGATCTGGAAGACCCCGCGGAACATCTGCGGCAGGCAGGCGCGGATCACATTATCGAGGGCGATAAACACCTTGCCGGTCTTGCCCTTGCGCCTGGGAATCTGGATGAAGCGGTCCAGCCGGTCTGTCGGCACCTCAACCACGGCGTAGTTGTAGTCCTGCCCAGTGCGGATATCCAGCGCCAGATAAATTGATTCATCATTGAGCGGGGGGATGGAGTGACCATCCCGCAGCAAAATGGGTTCCAGCTCCGGCAGCACCGTCCGGGTAAAAAACGCCTGGACAAAGACCGCCTGGCCCGGATCCAGCTGGCGTTCGTTGATCATGTAGATCTGGCGTGCCCGCAGGTCACGCAGCACCCCATTGTAGGTTTTCTCGAACTGTTTCTGCAGTTCCACCACGCGCTTCTGAATGGCGCTCAGCAAGTCCTTGGCCTGGGGCCGGAAGCTGGCGTCGGACACGGTGATCAGCCGGCGCACCTCGGCCACCCGGACGCGGAAGAACTCGTCCATGTTGTTGGAGAAAATACCGAGATAGCGCAGTCGCTCTATCACCGGCACGGTTTCATCAGCGGCCTCCTGCAGCACCCGCGCATTGAACGAGAGCCAGCTGATCTCCCTGGGGATAAACAGGTTTTCATCCAGATCAGCCAGACGCCGCTGCAGGGAACTCTGTATGTCTTTCAAAGCCGGAATCTGCCCCAAGGCAGCCTCAGTATACGGATCTGTGCAGTCTAGCGCGCCGGCGCGCGCCGTTCACCCGGTTTCCAATGCCGGCCATGTGAAAGTTTTATGACAGCGCTTCAGGCATAGAACCAGTAGGCCACAAGGATGGCGGCGGTGATGCCGGCGGCGTCTGCCGCCAGCCCGCAGCCGAGGGCATGCCGGGCGTGGCGTATGCCCACAGCGCCGAAGTAGACCGCCAGGGTGTAGAACGTTGTTTCCGTGGAACCCTGCATGGTCGCAGCCAGCCGACCCTGGAAGGAGTCCACGCCGTAGGTATTCATGGTGTCGATCATCATCGCGCGGGCGCCGGACCCCGACAGCGGTTTCATCAGCGCGGTGGGCATGGCCTCCACCCAGCGAGTATCGAAACCCAGCCCGCCAATGCCCGCGCGCAGCAGTTCAAGCAGCAGCTCCAGGGCACCGCTGGCGCGAAACACGCCGATCGCGACCAGCATCGCCAGCAGGTAGGGAATGATGCCGATCGCGGTTTCAAAACCCTGCTTGGCGCCCTCGATAAAGGTCTCGTAGACGTTTACCGCGCGCCGATGCGCCACCACCAGAAACAGCATGATCAGGCTGATGATCAGAAAGTTGCTGAGCAGGCTGGACTGGCGCTGCAGCTCGCTGGCGGTCAGGGTAGAGAACCAGCCCACCAGCGCCAGCAGCACGGCAAATGCGCCACCCAGACAGCCCAGCACTACCGTGTCGCGCAGATTGATGCGCTGTATCCAGGCGGTGACCAGCAAGCCCGCCAGAGTGGAGCAGCTGGTCGCTATCAGGATGGGTATGAATACCGCTGCCGGGTCCGGCGCGCCCATCTGCGCCCGGTACAGCAGCACGGTGACGGGGAACAGGGTCACCGAAGAGGTGTTCAGCACCAGGAACAGGATCTGGGCGTTGCTCGCCACCGTGGGGTTCGGGTTCAGCTCCTGCAGGTCCTTCATCGCCTTGATGCCCAGCGGCGTAGCGGCGTTGTCCAGACCCAGGACGTTCGCGGACAGGTTCAGGGTCATGGAGGAAATCGCCGGGTGACCCCGCGGCACCTCCGGCATCAGACGCACAAACAGCGGTGACAGCAGGCGCGCCAGCTTGTCCACCAGCCCGGAGGCCTCACCGATGGCCACCACCCCCAGCCACAGCGCCATGAGACCGATCAGGCCAATCGCCAGCTGCACCGCCAGGCCCGCCATCTCGAACAGGCCGGAGACCATGCGCTGGAACACTTGCGCATCGCCCCCCACCAACCATTGAAACAGGGCGCTGGCAAAGGCGACAAGAAAGAACCCCAGCCAGATACGGTGCAGCATCAGTGCGGCTGGCGCGCGAGGAAGTCCAGCACCAGCTTGGCGGTCTGCTCCGGCTGCTCCAGCGGAAACAGATGGCCGCCGGGTATACTGTGCAGCTCCGCCCGGGGCTGCAGGCGAGCCCAGCGTCGCAGGGCGGCCGCTGACAGAATATCGGAGTTGGCGCCGCCGATGCCCAGCGTCGGCAGCCTGAGTCGCAGCAGCCGTGGCCACACCAACGGCAGAGACGAGTACACCGCGGCTTCCCAGCCGCCGGAATAAGCCAGCTCCCACTCCCCGCCCTGCCCCGGCTTCAGGCCGGCGCGGATATAGTCCCACAGCACTTCGTCATCGAAGGCGCTGAAGGCGCGCTTGCCGCGATGAAACTCGAAGGCGGTCTGCGGGTCAGGAAACCGGTCGGGCCGGTTCAGGGCGCGTTTGACCATGGGAATTGCTGGCAGGCGCGAGCGCGGTGTCATATTGAGCCCGAGAGCCAGGCGGGTTTTGACAAACACCGGGTCCAGCAGAATCAAGCCGCGAAACAGCTCCGGGCGCCGCAGCGCCGCCAGCATGGACACGACGCCCCCCAGGGAATGCCCCATCATCCAGACCGGCTCGCCCACACCGCGCTCCAGGGTCTGAATCAGATCATTGGCAAACTGGTGCCAGTTGGCCCTTGCCGGTGCCGGCTCCCGCGACCACAGGGGACGATGACGATACCCGGTTACTGCATAGTGTTCAGCCAGCGGCTCAAGCAGGCGCCGATAACTGCCCGGCGGATAACCGTTGGCATGGGCAAACACCAGCAATTCGCCGCTGCCGCCAAAGGATTCGAGTCTTTCTTGCATTGGCTCTCTCTGCGTTCCCCACACCATGCGTCGCGCTGGCGCCAGCCTAATGCAAAAGCCGGCGCTTGTCCCGCCCGGAACGGGGCCTTACCATGTTGCCCTTACCGTTATCGCCGTTTTGCAAGGAGCTCGCCAATGAAAACCCGTGCCGCCGTCGCCTTTGGCGCCGGCCAGCCGCTGGAAGTGGTCGACGTCGACCTGGAAGGACCCCGCCCCGGTGAGGTGCTGGTGGAAATCATGGCTACCGGCATCTGCCATACGGACGCCTTCACTCTCTCGGGCGACGATCCGGAGGGTGCATTCCCCGCCATTCTCGGCCATGAGGGCGCGGGTATCGTGCGCGAAATCGGCGCCGGGGTGAAATCATTGAAGCCCGGCGACCACGTCATTCCCCTGTATACCCCCGAATGCCGGGAGTGCAATTTCTGCCTGCATCCGAAGACCAATCTGTGCCAGGCCATTCGCGAAACCCAGGGCCGGGGCGTGATGCCCGACGGCAGCAGCCGATTCTCTCTGGACGGCAAGCCCCTGCTGCATTACATGGGCTGCTCCACCTTCTCCAACTTCACCGTGCTGCCGGAAATCGCGCTGGCCAAAGTGCGTGAGGATGCGCCTTTTGACAAGATCTGCTACATCGGCTGCGGCGTCACCACTGGCGTCGGCGCCGTGGTCTACCGGGCCAAGGTCGAGCCAGGCAGCAACGTGGTGGTATTCGGTCTCGGCGGCATCGGCCTCAACGTGATCCAGGGTGCACGGCTGGTGGGTGCCGGCAAGATTATCGGGATCGACCTCAACCCCGAGCGCGAGGCCCTCGGGCGCAAATTCGGCATGACTGACTTCATCAATCCGAAGACTGTCGCCAACGTGGTCGAGGCCATCATCGAGCTGACCAAAGGCGGCGCCGACTACAGCTTCGAGTGCATCGGCAACGTCAAGGTGATGCGCCAGGCCCTGGAATGCTGCCACAAGGGCTGGGGCGAGTCCTACATCATCGGCGTTGCCGGCGCCGGCAAGGAGATCGCCACCCGCCCCTTCCAGCTGGTGACCGGCCGCTCCTGGCACGGGGTCGCCTTTGGCGGCGCCCGCGGCCGCACCGACGAGCCGACCATTGTCGACTGGTACATGGATGGCAAGATCAACATCGACGACCTGATCACCCATACCATGCCGCTGGTGGATATCAACAAGGGCTTCGACCTGATGCACGGTGGCGAGAGCATCCGCTCGGTCGTGGTGTATTAGGACAATGGGCGTGGACATCATCGCCGAAAATCGCTGCTTCGGCGGCCGCCAGCTGCGTTTCAGCCACCGCTCCGAGATGCTGGACTGCACCATGCAGGCAGCCATTTACCTGCCTCCCCAGGCCGAGCGCGGTCCGGTGCCGGTGCTGTACTGGCTGTCCGGCCTTACCTGCACCGAGGAGAATTTCGTGCAGAAGGCAGGCGCCCAGCGCTATGCGGCGGCGCACGGCATTGCCATCGTCTGCCCCGACACCAGCCCCCGCGGCGAGGGTGTCCCGGATGATCCCGACGGTGCCTGGGACTTTGGCCTCGGCGCCGGCTTCTATGTCAACGCCACCGAGGCGCCCTGGCGCAAGCATTACCGCATGGATGACTATGTCAGCGTGGAATTGCGGGCGCTGGTCGCAGCGGAGTTCCCGCTGCAGGCTGAGCGCTGCGGCATCTTCGGCCATTCCATGGGCGGCCACGGTGCGCTGGCACTGGCCCTGCGCAATCCGGGTCGCTATGCCTCGGTGTCGGCCTTCTCCCCCATAGTGGCGCCCAGCCAGTGCCCCTGGGGTGAAAAAGCCCTGGGCAACTATCTGGGGCCGGATCGGGCAAGCTGGCAGGCCTACGACAGCTGCGCTCTGATCCGCGCGGGCGCACCCCACCTGCCGATGCTGGTGGATCAGGGCGAGGCGGACAACTTCCTGGAATCACAGCTGAAGACGGAACTGCTGGAGCAGGCCTGTGCGGAGACGGGCTTCAAGGCGCATATCCGCCGACAGCCGGGCTATGATCACAGCTACTTCTTTATCGCCACGTTTGTCGGCGAGCACATCGCCTTCCACGCCAGAATGCTGGCGGCATAGCTCAGGACGAGGTCGCGGGATACAGCAATGTATTCCAGCTATGGCGCTCGAACGGCCGCCAAGCGCCGTGAGGCAGTGCCAGCCGGTCGGCGACCAGATACCAGATGGCCGGATTGTAGGTCATGCCGCAGTGGCTGCCGCGCACTTCAATGCTCTGAGTCTGCTTGTGGCCGTTGCGCTGCAGGGTGGTCTGCCAGTTCACGACGCCATCGCCGCGGGAGTAGATTGCCGTGGTCGGCACCGGCGGTGCCAGGTGCAGGCTGTCCTGCTCTATCGGCAATTCATCGATCGGATTGAGCGCCATGAACAGGCGCGAAGGATAGGATGCGGTCAGGCGCCCTTCGCCAAAGGGACTGCCGAGAGAGATGACCTGCCGCACCCGGTCGGGAAATTCACGCGCCAGTTCACGGGCGAAGATACCGCCAAGACTGTGGCCAACCAGGGAAATAGGGCCGCCGTAGCGATCCGAGAGGAAGGTGATGCGCTCCTGCAGGCCTTCCAACACCCCCTCCCGAGGCCCCAGGTTGCGACCCAGACCCCAACCGTGGACCGCGTAGCCCAGGCTGGTCAGATAGCGGCGGAAGGATGCATTGTAGCCATCGGCGCCAAGAAATCCTGGCAGCACCATCACCGGGTGGCCGTCGCCGCGAGGCGCCTTGGCGAGCAGCTTGCGGCTCAGGCGCAGGGACAGCATCTCCACCACGACCCGGTGCGCCTCGGTGAGCGCCAGGAGGGCATGCGGCGGGGGAACAAGCGGCTCCAGCGGCACGCTTGTGCTGTGATCGATCACTTGCATCGCCGTCACTGGCCGTTCCCTCTTTTGCACCACCGGGCTACTCCCAGCGTCTTGCATAACAAGATTCCTGCAGCCGAGCATAGCCCATCCGGCCGGCCGGGGGGAAGCCCCGGCCCACGCCTGCTCAAAGGCGGGAAATCTCCCGGTCCAACTCGTACTGACGCGAGGTGACGTAGGACTCCATGGACTCGACCCGGCGCAGGGCCGCATCCAGCCGCTCCCGCGCCCGCCGCAGGCGCACACTACCGGGCTCGCTGTAGCGAAATACCTTGCGCGGCCGATAATCGTGATGGCGCTCGTCATACTCCATTTCCACTACGACCTCCGGACCCGGATCCAGGTCATCCGGGGGCAGTTGCGGGCGGCCGCCGCGCCGGGCTGAGGGCCGCGCTGCCAGCAGCAGCCAGGCGCCCAGATAGGCC
>JBLRXF010000141.1:0-7900 GCA_047920875.1 Haliea sp.
CCTCGCCGTGGGTCTTGGCCTCCTTGCGGTTGTAGGCGAAGGGGACATCACGCCCATGCTGATCAGCCAGCGCTATCGCGGTAGCGGCGGCGAGGGGAATACCCTTGTAGGCCGGACCCAGAAGGACATCGAATTCGAGACCCTCGGCCACGATACGTTCGGCGTAACAGCGGCCCAGAGCAGCCAGCGCACCGCCGCTGGCAAAACCGCCGGCATTGAAAAAATAGGGGCTGACACGCCCCGACTTCAAGGTGAATTCCCCGAATCTGAGGACCTCGTAGCGACGGGCCAGTTCGATGAACTCCTGCTGGTATACATTCATGCGCTAATCCGGTGCAGGGTAAAAGCTGCGAAATCGCGGGATTGGGGTTATGCTTTCCCGGCAGGGCCGTTATTATGGGCGCCCTTAAATTATCATACACGCTCTCTCTGCAAGGGGCCACGCATGAGGATCATCAGTTTCAGTGCCGACGGCATCCAGCGCGCCGCAGGCAACGGTTTTTATGACTGGCTGAGCGAGCAGGAAGCGGACTTCGTCTGCATCCAGGATCTGCGCTGCACCGAGTATGATCTGCGCGATGACCTCTATTTTCCCCGCGAGTACAACGCCTACTTCTTTGACCATATGGATGGCAAGACAGACGGCGTCGCCATCTACTGCCGCAAGCTGCCCAAGGCGATCATGACTGGCCTCGGCTTCTCCGACTTTGACATGGAAGGCCGCTATATTCAGGCCGACTATGAAAACCTCAGCGTGGGCTGCCTGCTGGCGCCCTATGCGGAGCCCGGCAACCCCGACCAGCTGCGGCGCAAAACGGAATTCTACGCTTTGCTGCAGCACCATCTGCAGAAGATCCGCAACAAGCGCCGGGAATTCATCATCTGCGGCAACTGGCACCTCGCCCACACCGCTGCCGACGTGCAGGACACCGAGCGCAACAGCACCACACCCGGGTTCCTGGCAGAAGAGCGCCAGTGGATGGACGAGCTCGTGGAGTCGGGTTATGTCGACGCTTTCCGGGAGATCAACTCGGATCGTGACGAATTCAGCTGGTGGCCCGATGGGGAGCCGGGCAGCAACGGCTGGCGCACTGACTTTCAGATTGTGTCCAAGGGCTTGAAGTACGCTGTGGATTACGGTGCCATCTACAAGGCGCGGGTGTTTTCGACACATGCGCCTGTCATCATGGATTACGATATCGAAGTTTAGCCTGCCAGGGCCTGCTTCTGCAGGGCAAACAGGTGCCGAATTCCTTCGGCAGCGAGATCCAGCATGGCGTCCATTTCGGCGCGGTGGAAGGGTTGCCCCTCGGCGGTACCCTGGACTTCAATGAAGCCGCCATCTTCTCCCATCACCACGTTCATGTCGGTATCAGCCTTGGAATCCTCGCGATAATCCAGGTCCAGCACTGGTACACCCTGGTAGATGCCCGCGGAAACTGAAGCCACCATCTGCAGCAGCGGATCGGTGGTGATCAGTTTCCTGCGCTGCAGGTGGTTGAGGGCGTCGACCAGAGCCACGCAGGCGCCGGTGATGGCGGCGGTGCGGGTACCGCCATCGGCCTGGATGACATCGCAATCCACGGTGATGGTGTATTCCCCCAGTTTTTTCAGGTTGACGGCGGAGCGCAGGGAGCGGCCGATCAGGCGCTGAATCTCCAGCGTGCGCCCGCCCTGTTTGCCGCGGCTGGCTTCGCGGTCCATCCTGGAGCCGGTGGATCGCGGCAGCATGCCGTATTCCGCCGTCACCCAGCCGCTGCCGGTGCCACGCAGGAAACGGGGCACGCCGGCCTCTACCGATGCGGTGCAGATGACTTTGGTGGCTCCGAACTCAACCAGTACAGAGCCTTCGGCATGGCAGGTGTACTCCCGCGTCAGGGTGACGGTTCGCAGGTCGGCGGGCGCGCGGCCGCTGGGTCGTTGCATGGACTGAAACTCCGTTGGGAATGATAATCGCGCAGTATACGCCAGCCAGGCGCGGGCTGCAGGCAGCGTCTCTGTGAGCCGGCCAGTCAAGCTGCTAGACTGGCCGCTTCCCGCAAGCAGTGAGACGCTCCCTTGGCAGCCATTTACAGCATGACCGCCTTTGCCCGCGAGTCGGCAGATATCGACCAGGGGGCTCTCACGGTAGAGATCCGCACGGTCAACCACCGCTACCTGGACTGCAGCTTCAAATTGCCTGATGCCCTGCGCAACCTGGAAGTGAGGCTGCGGCAGCAGGCAGCCGCCAAGCTGGCCCGGGGCAAGGTCGAATGCCAGATCCGGTTACAGCCACAGGCCGCTTGGGGATCTGCGATCAAGATCAACGAACAACAGCTGCAGCGCGTCGTCGCGGCGGCGGCCACGGTGGCCGCGGGACTGCCGCATGCCCAACCGATCAATCCGCTGGAATTACTCCAGTTCCCGGGCGTGTGCAGCGCAGCGGAAACGGACGAGGAAATTCTGCAGGCAAGTGCCGCGGCACTGTTCGATCAGGCCCTGGACTCACTACTGCAGCACCGTGCCCGTGAAGGAGCCAGCCTGGCCGTGATGATCCGGGATCGTCTACAACAGGTGGAAGCAGAGACTGCGACTACCCGCACGCTGCTGCCGGAACTGAAGCACCAGCAGCGTACCCGCCTGCTGGCGCGACTGGCAGAACTGCAGGTTGAGGTCGACAACGATCGCCTCGAGCAGGAACTGGTCTACCTGGCCCAGAAGGCGGACGTGGACGAGGAACTGGACCGGCTGCAGACCCATGTCGAGGAAGTGCGCCGCACCCTGGACCAGGGTGGCCCCTGCGGCCGCCGGCTGGACTTCCTGATGCAGGAACTGAACAGGGAAGCCAACACTCTGTCCTCCAAGTCCATTGCCAGCAGCAGTACCCACAGCGCAGTCCAGCTCAAGGTGCTGATCGAGCAGATGCGGGAACAGATCCAGAATATCGAGTAGCGCTGTTATTCAGCGCAGGCAGATTCCATGGGCATCTTTGCCCGCATTTTTTGAGATCGGCAATATGCTTTTCCCCCTTTTCGGCAGGACCGTCGCTACCTGGGTTGCGGGCTTGCTCCTGGCCGCTGGCCATGCCAGCGCCGAAAGCGCCGCCTGCGGGAAGGTCGACGCTCACGTGCATTTCGTCGACTTTTTCCAGGACAGTGAAGGCACGGGGGCATTGCTCAAGGCCATGGATGCGGCGCACATTGACAGGGTTGTACTCATGGGCATGCCGATCGTCAAGAAATGGGACGAGCATTCCCCGCAGCGGCCCCGCTATTTTCAGGGCGACGACTCCGCACTGTACTGGTTCAGCGCCACGGACGTCTTTGTCGCCACAGCCGTGCAGCGGCTTCCAGAGGCGGACAGGGCTCGCATCATGCCATTCCTCTCGGGCTTCAATCCCAATGACCGACACGCCGCCGACCACATCGAACGGATGATCGCCCTGTATCCCGGGCTATGGCGCGGCATTGGCGAGGTCATGACTCGCCACGACAGCCTTACCGCGCTGGTTCAGGACGAGACCCCACGCGCCAACAATGCCGCCATGATGGGCGTCTATAGAGTGGCCGCCAGGCATGGCCTGCCGGTGCTGCTGCACAGCAACATCACCTCGATCCGGGAAGATGAACCTCTGTACCTGCCGGAACTGGAAGAGGCGCTGGAGCAGAATCCCGATACCCGATTCATCTGGGCTCATGCGGGCACCAGCGCCGAGATTGAGCGCCATCTGGGGCGCCTCGAATTTCTGCCCGGCGTTATTGAATCGCTTTTGTCACGCTATCCCAACCTCTTCATTGACCTGTCCTGGAGAGTGCTGCAACCCTACCTGCTGGAAGATGACGGAACGCCGCGCGGGCAATGGCTTTCACTGATCACCCGCCACCCCACCCGGTTTGTCATTGGCTCTGACGTGGTCGGGCGGTTTGCCCGGCTTGGCGAGAAACTGGAGGGCTTCGATGCGTTCCTGAAGGCCCTGCCCGATGAGGCAGCCCAGGGCCTGGCGGGCGCCAATCTCTGCCGTCTTGTGCCCGTCAACGGCGTGACAATAACAGCCTACGAGGGTGATGAGACGCTCACTGAGGAGCTGGTTCGGCAATCGTCGCCACTCTCCAGCCCGTAGCTGCGGGGTGCTGAGTGACTTCACCCGGCTGCGGCTTGCCACTTTGTCGCTGTGACTGTGTAAAATGCAGGCTCAACACCCCGGAAAGGACAGCCTGAGACCATGAGCGGCACCGGCACCCTGTACACCGTCTCCGCGCCCAGCGGCGCCGGCAAGACCAGCCTGGTCAATGCGCTGATTGCGCGCTGCGATCGCCTGCGGGTCTCCGTGTCCCACACCACCCGGCCCCAGCGTCCGGGTGAGCAGGATGGCGTCAATTACCACTTTGTCGACGAGTCGGCATTCCTGGAGATGCTGGAGCAGGCCGCCTTCCTCGAGCACGCGCGGGTTTTTGGCAACCTGTACGGCACCTCTCAGGCCTGGGTGGAGGAACAGCTCGCCAGTGGCACCGATGTTATCCTGGAGATCGACTGGCAGGGCGCCGAACAGGTCAAGCGCCTGCTGCCCGCCACCCGCGCGATATTCATCCTGCCACCGTCGCGGCCGGCCCTGGAGCAAAGGCTCACCGGCCGCGGCCAGGACGACCCGGCGATTATTGCCGCGCGCATGGCCCAGGCCGTGGAGGAAATGTCCCACTATATTGAGTCGGACTTCTTGGTGGTCAACAGCGACTTCGAGCAGGCGCTGGCGGAACTTGAAGCCATTGTGGTCTGCCAGCGCCTGCAGACAGCGCGGCAACAGGACGCGCTCACGGACCTGCTGCGCAACCTCCTCAACAGCTGACCCGCAACGGCATTATTCACATCGCCCTGCGGCCAGCCCATGCTGTACCTTAATCCACGCAAAGCGGGTATAATTGCCGGTTCCTTTACCCCCACAGGACTACTGTACAGATGGCACGCGTAACCGTTGAAGATTGCCTGGAAAACGTAGATAACCGCTTCGAGCTGGTCATGGTCGCCAGCAAGCGCGCCCGCCAGATCGCCACCGGCGGCAAAGACCCGCTGGTCGAAGAAGAGTCGGACAAGCCCACCGTCATCGCCCTGCGTGAAATCGCCGAGGGCCTGGTCACGGCGTCCATCCTCACCCGCGAGGAAGAAATGGATGCGGAAGACGAGTTCGCCGAAGTCATGGCGGCCTCTCACGAGTCCTTCTGATGTCTCCCGGGCATCCTTGCTAGCCGGGGGCACCTAGCCAGGTAACCTTACTGACATGCAAACCATCGATGCCCTTGATTCCACCCTGCGCAGCTACCTGAATGCCGAACAGGCGCAGCAGGTCCGGCGCGCCTATTATTTCGCTGAACAGGCTCACTTCGGCCAGATTCGCCGCAGCGGTGAGCCTTACGTCACCCATCCCCTGGCAGTGGCAGGCATCCTCGCCGAAATGCACATGGACCATCAGAGCCTGATGGCCGCCATGCTGCACGACGTCATTGAAGATACCGGCATCGACAAGGACTCCATCGGCCGTCAGTTCGGGCCCGCGGTGGCAGAGCTGGTGGACGGTGTCAGCAAGCTGACCCAGATGGAATTCAGTTCACTGGCAGAGAAGCAGGCGGAAAACTTCCAGAAAATGGCCCTGGCGATGGCCCGGGACATCCGCGTGATCCTGGTGAAACTTGCGGACCGCCTGCACAATATGCGCACCCTGGGCGTCCTGCGCCAGGATAAGGCCCGCCGCATTGCCCGCGAAACCCTGGAAATCTACGCCCCCATCGCCATGCGCCTGGGGATGAACGCGGTGCGTATCGAGTTCGAGGATCTCGGCTTTCACGCCCTGTACCCGATGCGCGCGACCCGTATCGCCGCCGCAATGCGAGCCGGCAGCGGCAACCGCAAGGAGCTGGTCGACAAAATCCGCCACCAGATCGAATCCACCCTGGAACAGGAAGGGCACGACGTCGAGGTGATCGGCCGGGAAAAGCACCTGTACAGCATCTACAGCAAAATGAAATCCAAGAAGAAATCCTTCGCGGAGATCATGGACATCTACGCCTTCCGCATTATCGTCGACTCGGTGGACACCTGCTACCGGGTGCTGGGCTCGGTGCACAGCCTCTACAAGCCCGTTCCGGGGGAATTCAGCGACTACATTGCCATCCCCAAGGCCAACGGCTACCAGTCCCTGCACACAATATTGATGGGCATGCATGGCGTGCCCATCGAGATCCAGATCCGCACCCGGGAAATGGAGGAGATGGCAAACAACGGCATCGCCGCGCACTGGCTCTACAAGAGTGACGGCCAGTCCGCCAGCGGCAGCCATGCCCGGGCGCGGGAGTGGGTACAGGGTCTGCTGGAAATGCAGCAGCGCGCCGGCAACTCCCTGGAATTCATCGAAAGCGTGAAGATCGACCTGTTCCCCGACGAGATCTACGTGTTTACGCCCAAGGGCCGGATTCTGGAGCTGCCACGGGGCGCCACGGCGGTTGATTTTGCCTACGCCGTACACACGGATGTTGGCAACAGCTGCGTGGCATGCCGCATCAATCGGCGCCTGGCACCCCTGTCGGAGCCTTTGCAGAGCGGTCAGACCGTGGAGATTCTTACCGCGCCAGGCGCGCGCCCCAATCCGTCCTGGTTCAATTACGCGGTGACCGCCAAGGCCCGGACCAATATTCGTCACTTTCTCAAGCATCAGACCCTGGAAGACTCCGTCGCCCTCGGCCGACGCCTGCTGGACAAGGCCCTGCAGGCTTTTGACAGCAGCCTGGAGCAGCTTCCCGCCAGCCAGCTGCAGGACTATCTGAAGCGGCACGAGTACGCGGAACTGGACGACTTGCTGGTGGATATCGCTCGCGGCAATCGCCTGCCGCCGATCACCGCACAGCAGATTCTCGGCGAGCTGGCAGCGGGCCTGCTGGAATCCACAGGGCAGAAACCACAGCCGATGGCCATACGCGGCACTGAAGGTTTCATGGTGACCTATGCTCGCTGCTGCCATCCCATTCCCGGTGACCCCATCGAGGGTTACCTGAGCTCTGAAAAGGGCGTGGTCGTGCACCGGGAGCGATGCAAGAACCTGGGCGACATGCGCGAAAATCGCGAGCGCCTGGTCGCCCTGCGCTGGGACGAACAGGTACAGGGCGAGTATCTGACCGAACTGCGCATTGAGGTGGAGAACCGGCGCGGCATGATCGCGGTGCTCGCCACCCGTATCAACAGCATGGGCGTGAACATCGAGAAAATTTCTACCGAAGACAAGGACTACCAGTTCACCTATGTCGACCTCGCCATGCAGGTCGCCAATCGCGTCCACCTCGCCCGGATCATGAAACGCCTGCGCACCGTGAATTCCGTGCGCAAGGTGTCACGACTCAAGAACGAGGCGCCCGTAAAGCGCCCGAAGCAGGGACCAAGCAAATGACCAACCGCGCCATCATTTCCAGCCCCAATGCACCCGCCGCAATCGGGCCCTATTCCCAGGCCGTGAAGGTCGGCAACACGGTGTGGCTGTCAGGCCAGATTCCGCTGGTACCGGGCACCATGGAGCTGGTGACCGGGGATATCCAGGCCCAGGCGCGGCAGGTGTTCAGCAACCTGGCCGCGGTAGCCGAGGCAGCGGGTGGCACTCTGAACAGCGCGGTGAAAATCAATATCTCCCTGACCGACATGGGCGATTTCGCCGCGGTCAACGAGGTCATGACGGAGTTCCTGCAGGCGCCCTTTCCTGCCAGAGCCTGTGTCCAGGTGGCGGGCCTGCCCAAGGGTGTCGCAATCGAGGTCGAGGCCATCCTCGCGCTCTGAGACGCAGGGCTGGATCGCGCGGGGACCGCGCTCCTACACTACAACCACCTATTGTGGGAGCCCGCTGGCCCAGGCCACTCTCTCTGGCCGCTGCGCGCCCATTCACCTTGTC
>JBLRXF010000142.1:0-7882 GCA_047920875.1 Haliea sp.
GCGGTAGGTGTAGCGATGACGCGGATTGTCGCGGGTGACAGACACTATTTCCTGGCTGCCGTTCACGCGTTCGGCGTGGCGCATGATCTCGGTGATCAGCAGCGGCATATCCATCATCAAACCTTGCATGGCGTACTCCTGTTCTGGTGGCCAATTATTGTTATTCGCATTGTAACGGCTTGCCCGGCTTTTGCTATTCCCGGTTCGCGGCGACGGCCGCAGGGGGCTACAATCAGCCCTGAGAATAACATCAGAGCAGGGCAATGGATGTCGATCTGATAGTAAGGGACTTACTGCGGCTCCTGGGGGAACCACTCTGGCAGTTGCTGCTGGCAGGTCTGTATCTGGGCATTGCCCTGCTCGCCGCGGTACACGCCATGCTCTACAAGCGGGATTCCCGCGCCGCCATCAGCTGGATTGCGGTGAGTCTGCTGTTTCCGCTGCTGGGGCCTGCCCTGTACTACCTCTTTGGCATCAATCGGGTGCGCAGCCAGGCTCACAAGCTTGGCGGGCAGCGGCTGCCCCTGTTACAGGTCGGCCATGAGCGCGGCCTGATGACTCAGGAGAACAGTGTCATCCCGGCGGCCCTGAGCAGCGAGCTGCGACCCTTTGCCCGGGTCTCCGGGCGCGTTACGCCGCAACCCCTGGCTGCCGGCAATGACGTACTGACCCTGCACAACGGCGACGAGGCCTATCCCGCCATGCTCGCAGCCATCGCCGGGGCGCAGCGGCGCATCCTGCTGTGCAGCTACATTTTCGAATCCGACCACACCGGCCGCCAGTTCGTGGCGGCGCTGGCCGCAGCCCGCGAGCGCGGGGTCGAAGTAAGAGTCCTGGTAGACGGCTTTGGTGAACTGTACTCCTGGCCGCGGATCGGACGCCTGCTGCGTCAAGCCGGCGTCCCTGCGGCCCGCTTTCTGCCGCCCCGACTGCTGCCGCCATCCCTGTCCATCAATTTGCGCAATCACCGCAAGATCCTCCTGGTGGATGACCGGGAGGCTTTTACCGGCGGCATGAATATCGGCGACCGCCACCTGCTGACATCCGGCTCCCGCAAGCACGCCGCGGACCTGCACTTCCTGGTGCGGGGACCTATTCTCGCCCAGCTTGAACAGGTGTTCCTGGCGGATTGGCGCGCAACGACCCGGGAGCAACTCGCTCCCCTGTGCAGCGACATACCGCCGCTGGCAGACGGCGCCGTCTTCTGCCGCTGCATCAGCGACGGCCCCGGGGATGACCTGGACAAAATCTCCCTGACCCTGATGGGCGCCATCTCCGCAGCCAGGGACGAGATCCTGATCATCACGCCCTACTTCCTGCCGTCCCGGGAAATGGTCGCCAGCCTGCAGTCTGCCGCATTGCGCGGGGTGCGGGTGGTGATCCTGCTGCCCTCTGACAACAACCTGCCCTTCGTGCACTGGGCGTCCCGCAACCTGCTCTGGGAACTTCTGCTCTACGATGTCGAGATTCGCTACCAGCCGCCGCCCTTCTCGCACGCCAAACTGTTCGTAGTCGATCAGTGCTACGCCCAGGTGGGCTCGGCCAACCTGGATCCGCGCAGCCTGCGCTTGAATTTCGAGCTCAATCTGGAACTGTTTTCCGGAGAGACCGTGCGCCACCTGGCACTGGAATTCCATCGCCGGCGCCAGCAGTCCACGCCTGTCACGCTTCAGGAAATGGATGACCGCTCGCTACCGGTGAGACTGCGGGATGCCTTCTTCTGGCTGTTTCAGCCCTACCTGTAACAGCACACCCGCACTGCGGCCATACCGCCGAGATGATTCACGACAAGTGCGGCTCCAACCCTGCAGGGGTGGTGAGGGTAAGCGACAAATAATCAGCGTTATTGAACTGCTGATGAGATATGTGATCGGCAACACCGCGCAAAATTCGCAGGCGAATATCTTGTGTCGAGTAATCGCTGCTCGCGTTGATACCGCCTATGAGTCCTTCCAGATTCTCCCCACTGCGGCTACTCGTAAGTTCCAGCTCTATCTTCTGGGCATCGCCGCGGATGCTGATACGGGTATTGAATGTATCTGCAGCGTCTCCATGAATCTCTACCTGAAACATGAACGCCTCTTCCAGCGCCAACTGCAGGCGGCTCAACTGATCACCCCGCCAACCCAATGCAGCCGCTCTCTCCGTGGTGAATGCCATCGCGGGCTCCAGGCCGCCGAGATCCGACGTCACGTTAACGCGATAGCTCTTGGAGCGCTTGAGAGACACCAGATAGGACAGGACAACTGCAACAATCCCGCCGGTGGTCATGCCATTATCCAGCAGTTGTGCGACTGCGTCTGGCATCAAATCGTGATAGACCATCAGGCCCTGGAAGCCGCTGCCCGCCCAGAAAGCGACGCCAAACACAATGCCGTTGTCAAAGGACAGACCATCGCTCACGATCAGGCGAATACCATGCACGAATAGCAGGACGATCAGAAAGAAGATAAACACACCGGCAACCGGCCCGGGAATAGCCTGCAATACAGCAGAAACCTTGGGTGAGAACGCCAGCAGCAATAGAATCGCACCACCGTAAACGCCCACCCGCCGCGCTGCCACGCCGGTGAGATCGGCCACCGACACGCTGGTGGAATAGGTGGTGTTGGGCAGCGTACCCATGAGCCCGGAAATCAGGTTGCCGAACCCATCCGCATTGACCGCACCCTGCACTGATTTGAAGTTGGTCGGCCTTGGCTTGTGGTGGGAGACGTCCTGAATGGCAATACCATCACCGTAAGTCTCCAGTGCGCCAATAATCGTGACGATCATGAAACCCGGCAGCATGATCCAGAAGGTGGCGCTAAATTCGAGATTCAGTCCTGGCCAGCTGGCCGACGGCAAACCTATCAACGGGGCAGCGCTAACGCGACTTAGATCAACAAGCCCAAACCACCAGGCAATCAATGACCCGCTCAGTACGCCAATCACCGGACCCCAGAGTCGCAGCTTCTTGTTGCCAAATATCGACAGGCCCACAATGATTGCCAGCGTAATCGCCGCTGTCCACATGGGTGCTGCGACCGGCCCCGCGTAAAGACTAGGCGTTACGGTAAGCAAGTTGTAGGCAATGGGCATGACCGAGACGGCAATCAGTGTGACCACCGTGCCGCCTACGGTTGGATTGACGATTTTCCTGAACAAACCAAGGTAGCGGGAAAATACAAACTGAATAAGCGAGGAAGCCGCGATCAAGGTACCAAGCAACGGCAGCCCACCGGCTTTTAACGCGCCGATGGACACAGCGATAAATGCGCCCGACGTGCCCATGAACAACACGTAACCCGCACCAATGGGCCCGATGGGTGCCGCCTGCACGATTGTCATCAAGCCGCTGACAAACAGCGCTGCGAAGACCACCCAGTCAGCGGCCGATGGATCGACGCCTGCCGCTTCAAGTGCCACCAGTGGCGTGATCACAATGCCCGCGAGGATAAGTGCGACAACCTGGAAGCCCAGCAGTGCCGAGAGCAGGTGGGGGGGTTTTTCATCGACTGCAAAAGAAAGGTGCGACTTGTCTACGCCCGGCTGGCTCATGCAGTTTGGCTCGTGATGAGTGGGGAAGCTATCAATCTGCGGTCCGAGATAGGCTCGTGTCTCCGCAAGGCTTCGGGATCATAGATAGCCTGCCTGGGTGAGTCCAGTCCTATTTAAACAGCCCCGCGCTCAAGCGCAGGAATGCCAGCGCGCGTGGATCCATGTTATCTTCCCGACGCAATAATAAAGGTGAGAAAACTCTGATGCCTCGCTTGAGCGAAGAACAGGCTCGTGCCTACTGGCGCCGCAACCTTACCCTGATGGCAAAGTTGCTCGCAATCTGGTTTGTGGTCAGCTTTGGCTGCGGCATCCTGTTCGTGGAGCAGCTGAACCAGATCCCGCTTGGCGGCTACAAACTTGGTTTCTGGTTCGCCCAGCAGGGTTCCATCTATGTCTTTGTAGCGCTGATCTTCTACTACAGCCGCAGGATGGCGGCGCTGGATCGCGAATTCGGCGTTGACGAGGACTAGCGCGTGGAGCTGAAAGCCCTGACTTACCTCGTGGTTGGTGCCAGCTTCGCTCTCTATATCGGCATCGCGATCTGGGCACGCGCAGGATCCACGAAGGATTTCTATATCGCCGGTGGCGGCGTGCACCCGGTCGCCAACGGCATGGCCACCGCGGCAGACTGGATGTCCGCAGCCTCGTTCATCTCCATGGCGGGCATGATCGCTTTCATGGGCTACGGCGGCTCCGTATTCCTGATGGGCTGGACCGGCGGCTTTGTTATCCTCGCAATGCTGCTGGCTCCCTACCTGCGCAAGTACGGCAAGTTCACCGTGCCCGAGTTCATCGGCGATCGCTTCTACTCCAAGGGCGCTCGCGCAGTCGCCGTTGTCTGCCTGATCATCTGCTCGGTAACCTACGTCATCGGCCAGATGAAAGGGATTGGCGTGGCGTTTTCCCGCTTCCTGGAAGTTGACTACGGCACCGGCCTGCTGGTGGGCATGTGCATCGTCTTCTTCTATGCCGTGCTCGGCGGCATGAAGGGCATTACCTACACCCAGATTGCCCAGTACTGCGTGCTGATCATGGCCTACACCATCCCGGCGATCTTCATCAGCCTGAACCTGACCGGCAACCCCTTCCCGCAGCTGGGCCTGGGCAGCACCCTGGTCGGTACGGACACCTACCTGCTGGACAAGCTGGACCAGACGGTCATGGAGCTTGGGTTTCATGAATACACCACGGACTTCCGCCTCAGCGGCCTGAACATGTTCGCCTACACCGCCTCGCTGATGATCGGTACCGCCGGTCTGCCGCACGTGATCATTCGCTTCTTCACCGTGCCCAAGGTGCGCGATGCGCGCAGCTCGGCGGGCTGGGCACTGCTGTTCATCGCCATTCTCTACACCACGGCTCCAGCTGTCGCCGGCATGGCCAGGCTGAATCTGATGCAGACCATTGAGCCAACGCCGGGCGAGCACCTGATTTACGATGAGCGCCCGGACTGGTTCCGCAACTGGGAAACCACCGGACTGCTGGCCTTCGAGGACAAGAACGGCGATGGCAGGATTCAGTACAGCGCCGATCCGCAAACCAATGAAATGGTGACCGTCGACAACGACATCATGGTGCTCGCCAACCCGGAAATCGCCCAGCTGCCCAACTGGGTCATTGCCTTGGTGGCGGCGGGCGGCCTGGCAGCGGCACTGTCGACGGCCGCGGGGCTGTTGCTGGCCATCGCCTCGGCCATTTCCCACGACCTGCTGAAAGGCATGATCGCGCCCGGCATTTCCGAGCGCGCCGAACTGCGGGCCAGCCGCGTTGCCATGGCCGCGGCCATCGCCGGCGCCGGCTACCTGGGCTTCAACCCGCCGGGCTTTGCCGCAGGCACCGTGGCATTGGCCTTTGGCCTGGCGGCCTCCTCGATCTTCCCGGCCCTGATGATGGGGATCTTCTCCCGGCGCACCACCAAGGAGGGGGCAATCGCCGGCATGGTGGCCGGGATCGGGGTCACCCTGTTCTACGTGTTCCAGCACATGGGTATCATGTTTGTGCCCTCCACCGCGTTCCTCGGAAATATGTCCCCCAACTGGTTCCTGGGCATTGAGCCCAACGCCTTCGGTGCGGTGGGCGCGGTGGTCAACTTCACCGTCGCCCTGCTGGTCAGCCGGGTCACCAGTGCACCGCCCGCATCGGTGCAGGCGTTGGTGGAGCATATCCGGGTACCGGCAGGCGCAGGCGCCGCTCACGATCACTGAGAGCAGGAGAATCGCCGATGTTCAGCAATCGCCACGTCATCATCGCACTGCTGGTGGCGCCGCTGCTGTCCATCGGCGCCTGGTTTGCTGTCGGCACGTTTATCGGTGAGACACCCAGCCCGGCCGAACCGGGGCGCGACTATTCCCTGCTGGCGAAGAGCAACTGCCGTTATGACAGCGGCCGCTGTGAGCTCAGCAACGGCGACCTCACTCTGGCCATCGAGGCAATGCCCGCGGCGTCTGGCTGGCAGCTGCGCATTGTGGCATCACATCCATTGCGAGGAGTGGTTCTGGCAGTCACCGAAAACGGGCGGGCTGGGCAACCCCACACCCTGCAGACGGGCCCCGAGGGCGCCCGGCAGTGGCTGCTGGACCTGCCGGCCTTGCCCGCCGCCGGCGCGCGCCTGCAGGTGGTGGTGGCAGCTGGTGCCAGCCGCTACTACGCGGATACCGCGACGGACTTTCTACAACGCTATCGCAACCCGGCGTCCTGACCGTGACCGCCGAGGACAAGGTACCGGCCGCACCGCGCGCCCCCGTCGACCTGGCACCGATCGCAGATTTTCTCGGGACCACGCTGCCCTTCGACTGCCTGGCAGAGCACGATCTGGCGCAGCTGCTGGAGCGGGTTACGATCAGCTACCACACCCGCGGAGAAACCTTCGACGCCGACTCTGAATACCGCGGCCTGCGCATACTGCGCAGCGGC
The DNA here is from genome assembly GCA_047920875.1 of Haliea sp. GTDB lineage: Bacteria > Pseudomonadota > Gammaproteobacteria > Pseudomonadales > Halieaceae > Haliea. Next base: position 6,454 of record JBLRXF010000142.1, read on the forward strand.
GCCGTGGACCTGCGCGACGCCGACAACACCTTGCTGGACCGGCTGGGTGAAGGGGAGAGCTTCCACATTGGTGGTCTCAATGCCGAGCGTGGCGGCGTGCGCGCCATGGTCATCGAGGACGCGCTGATCTACTTTCTGCCCGACGCGGCCTACCAGGCCCTGCGCCAGGCCCACCGGGACATCGACCGCCATTTCAGCAGCCAGCGCAGCCGGCGGCTGCGGCGCGCCGCCCGCTATCAGCCGGCAGCCAACGCCCTGCTGCAGAATCTCCGTAACTACATGAGCACGGACCTGCTGACGGTGCAGGGCAGCGATACCTTGCAGGCCGTCGCCGAGATCATGACCCGGCGCCGCATGTCCTCTGCCCTGGTGCTGAGAGGTGGGCAGCTGGCAGGTATCGTTACCGACCGGGACCTGCGGGTACGGGCGGTAGCAGCCGGCATTCCCGCAGATACGCCGATCAGGGAGATCATGACCCCGAACCCGCAGACGGTGGAAGGCGGCTGCAGCCTGTTCGATGCAACCCTGCTCATGACCCGGCGCGGCCACCACCACCTGCCGGTGGTTGAGGACGGCAAACTGGCGGGGATGATCACAACGTCTGACCTGATTCTCGCCCGCCAGGACGACCCGGTGTACCTGGTGCAACACATTTCACGGCAGGAGGACGCCAGCGGGATCAAGGCTTTGCTCGACGGCGTGCCGCAGTTGGTCGCCCAGTGGAACCAGGCGGGGATGCTGGCTCATCAGGTGAGCCGCGTACTGACCGCCATTTCAGATGCGGTGACCGTGCGCCTTATCCAGCTGGCCGAGGCCGAGCTGGAGCCGGCACCCGCCATCTGGTGCTGGCTGGGCTTCGGTTCCCAGGCCCGGGCCGAGCAGCTGTTCGGCGCGGACCAGGACAACGGCATGATTCTCGCCAACGACGCCCGCCCCGAGGATGCCGGCTGGTTCGCACAGCTGGCGCAGCGTGTCTGCGACGGCCTGCAGCTCTGCGGCTACCCCTACTGTCGCGGCGGCATCATGGCCACCACCGACAGCTGGCGCCAGCCCCTCGCGGCCTGGCAGGATACCGTGCGCGGCTGGACCACTACCCCGTCTCCCGCCGCAGTGATGCGGGTGAGCATCTTCTTCGACCTGAGGCCGGTGTACGGCGATGAGCGCCTGTGCGGCCTCCTGCAGCAGACAATGTTGCAGGAAGCCTCGCGTAATTCCATTTTCCTCGCCACCCTGGCCGCCAACGCCCTGGACAATCGCCCTCCCCTGGGCCTGTTTCGCCGCTTTGTGGTGGAGCGCAATGGTGAGCACCGGGACGCGGTAGACCTCAAGAAGCGCGGCGTCCTGCCGATCACCGAGATTGTCCGCCTGCATGCGCTGGCGCACGGCATCGCGGCGGTGAATACCGAGGAACGACTCCAGGCGCTGGCGC
>JBLRXF010000143.1:0-7876 GCA_047920875.1 Haliea sp.
GTAGCGCCTGAAGAGCAGGCCTATCGCTTCCAGACCTCCAATCCCAAAGTGTTTGCGGGCGGTGATATGGTGCGTGGCTCGGATCTGGTGGTAACCGCTATCTGGGAGGGGCGTCAAGCCGCCGAGGGTATACTGGATTTTCTCGAGGTCTGAGCAGCGAAGGCTGGACCAATAATCAAAAGACTGGAGTCGCCGTGACTGAACTGAAGAATGACCGTTTCCTGCGGGCCTTGCAGCGCCAGAGCGTTGATCGGACACCTATCTGGATGATGCGCCAGGCGGGGCGCTACCTGCCTGAATACCGCGCCACCCGGGAGCAGGCGGGGTCTTTCCTCGACCTGTGCAAGAACGCTGAGCAGGCCTGCGAGGTCACCCTGCAGCCGCTGCGGCGTTATCCCATGGATGCGGCCATTCTGTTCAGCGACATCCTCACGGTGCCCGATGCTCTGGGGCTGGGCCTGTATTTCGAGGAGGGTGAGGGCCCGCGCTTCCGCAAGACCGTGCGCACCGAGGCTGATCTCGCGGGCCTGCACGCGATCAAGGCGGCAGACGATCTTTCCTATGTCATGAACGCTGTGCGTACCATTCGTCGCGAGCTCAACGGCCAGGTGCCCCTGATCGGTTTTTCCGGCAGCCCCTGGACCCTGGCGACCTACATGGTGGAGGGCGGTTCCTCCAAGGACTTCAGCCAGGTCAAGAGCATGGCCTATGACCGTCCGGAGCTGATGCACCAGCTGCTGGCGCTGCTGGCGGATGCGGTGGCGGACTACTTGACTGAGCAGGTCAATGCGGGCGCCCAGGCACTGCAGATATTCGATACCTGGGGTGGCTCTCTGAGCGCCGCGGGTTACAAGGAATTCTCCCTCAAGTACATGCAGCGCATCATCAGCCGGCTGCCGACGGAAGCCGACGGTCGCAAGGTGCCGGTGATTGTGTTTACCAAGGGCGGCGGTCAGTGGCTGCCGGCGATCGCCGAGTGCGGAGCACAGGCGGTGGGGATTGACTGGACCACGGATATCTCGGTGGCCCGTGAACTGGTGGGTGACCGGGTGGCCCTGCAGGGCAATATGGATCCGGCCATGCTGCACGCCTCACCAGCCCGGATCCGGGAAGAGGTCGCTGCTATTCTGGCGGGTTATGGTCACGGCAGTGGGCACGTGTTCAACTTGGGTCATGGCATCACGCCCGGCATCAATCCCGATCACGTGACGGCATTCGTGGACGCGGTGCAGGAGCTGTCGCCGCAGTACCACGGCAACAGCTGATCAACCCTGATGCGCCTCGTCCTCTTCACAGCAGAAGCGGTGATCCATCTCCAGAGCTGGTGATGCGGAGGAGGGCTTGCCGACCACTCGGGCCGGAACCCCGGCAACGGTGGTGTGCGGTGGCACCTCTTCCAGCACTACGCTACCCGCGCCGACCTTGGCGCCATCGCCCACCCGGATATTTCCCAGGATCTTGGCGCCGGCACTGATCAGGACGCCATTGCCAATTTTTGGGTGGCGATCCCCGTCTTCCTTGCCGGTACCACCCAGGGTGACCGATTGCAGGATCGAGACATTATTGCCGACTACCGCCGTTTCACCGATCACCAGCCCCGTGGCGTGATCCAGCATGATGCCGTGCCCCAGCTGGGCGGCGGGGTGAATATCCACCGCGAACTCCGCCGAGACCCGGTTCTGGAAAAACAGTGCCAGTGAATGGCGCCCGCGCTGCCACAGCCAGTGGGCTACCCGGTGAGTCTGCAGGGCGTGGAAGCCCTTGAAGTAGAGGAAGGGGATATAGATTTCGTGGCAGGCAGAATCCCGCTCCTCTACCGCCAACAAATCGGCGCGAATGCATTTGCGCAGGCAGGCATCATCCCGGAACGCTTCCAGAATCACTTCGCGCAGCAACAGGGATGAGGCCGTGGGGCTGTCCAGCTGGCTCGCGAGGTGGAAGCTGAGTGCACACTCCAGATTGTTGTGGTTGAGGATGGTGGCGTGCAGGAAACTGGCGAGGATGGGCTCTTCCGCTGCATGCTGGGTGGTTTCCCGTACGATCCGGTCCCAGACCGGATCAGCTTTCTTCGGTGACATGGTGGTTCCTCTCTTCCGGGCGCCCACTGTAGCCTATCCGCCCCTGATACCGCCACAGCGCCTGCCCGCTGCCGCGGTACTTGTCCTCGAAGCGCGTCAGTGGCGACGCTTCCGGCAATTGCTGGATCAGGCCATGGACTCCTGCGAGATGCATGGCGACTCCGAACTCCTCGACATACAGCTGCCAGTTGCTGCGCAGTTCCACCAGGCCGCCCAGGGCCAGCAGGTCGCGGAAACCCGGATGGCCGTGAATCCGGCGCTGCAGATGGCGGGATTTGGGCCAGGGGTTTGGGTAGAGCAGGTAGTGATAGTCCACGCCGCCGCCGGCAGCGGCCAGCTGTTGCCACAGCGGCTCGCACTCCGCCTGCAGCAGCAGGTAATTGTTGACGGGCCCGGGGACATGTTTGTGCAAGCGCTGTGCAGAGCGGTCGATGCCTATCACCAGATGCTCTGGATGGCGCTGTGCCAGCAGCGCGGTGCTCATACCAGTGCCGCAGAATGAATCGAGCACCAGCGGCCGCCCATCTGCCCGCAGCCGTGGCAGCAGCTCATCCCATGCGGACTGGTTGTGCGCTGCGAGCGGGCTGCGGTGCGCGTGGCAGAGGTGCCTGAACACCGTTCGCGCCAGCCTCGGGTGCAATCCCGACTGGTTGCTGGTGACTTCCCGCGATGAGGCTTGCACCGGTTGCCTGCTCCTGTAACAGTGACACGCAACGCTTGAACCGCGTCGCGCGGGTTGCCATCATAATTCCCCGCGCCCACCACAACCAGACTCCGGGAACCGCCATGCACAAGGACCTGCGCCCCTATTGGCTGAAGCAAGCCTATCTGCGCTATCGGCGCTGGTACACCGACTACTTTCTGCGTCCGCGCTGTACCTATCTCGGCCCCTGGCACACGGTAATGAAGCCCTGGTACGTGCATATCTCCGGGGCCAATATTCATATCGGTCGCTGTTTTACCGCCATCGGCGAGCCCATGCACCGGGTTGAAATCGGGGTCTGGGGCCGTGAGGAAGGGCAGGGCCGCATTCGCATCGGCGAATGTGTCCTCATGAGTCCGGGTTCCCGCATCAGCGCCAGCGACGAGATTGTGCTGGGCGACGGTGTGATGCTGGCCAATGGCGCCTACATCACGGATTCCGACTGGCACACGCTGTACGATCGCACGGCCCGGGCGGCAGAGCCGACCCCGGTGCACATCGGCGATAATGTCTGGCTGGGCGACCACGCCACGGTGCTCAAGGGTGTGACCATCGGCGCCAACAGCGTGGTGGCGGCCCAGGCGGTCGTTACCAAAGATGTCCCGGCCAACGTTGTCGTGGCCGGCAACCCGGCAAGGGTGGTGAAGGAACTGGACCCGAAACAGGGGTTCAAGACCCGCATGGACCTGTTCACCGACCCGGCGGGCGTGGAGGCATTCTTTGACGCTGTCGACCGGGAAGTTCTGAAGGACAACACCCTGCTGCGCTGGCTCTGGTCGGTACTGTACCCGGCCTCGGCGGCCGGCAGGCATTCACAGTAGGCGCAGGGGCTCCTCCTGCAGCGCGGAGAGCTGCTCCCGCAACTCGAGGACGTGGTTGGCCCAGTAGCGCTCGCTGTTGAACCAGGTGAAGCTGCGGGGAAAGGCAGGGTCGTTCCAGCGTTTGGCCAGCCAGCCCGCATAGTTGATCAGCCGCAGGGTCCGCAGGGACTCGATCCAGCGCAGCTGCCGCGGCTCGAAGTCGAAGAATTCGTTGTAGCCCTCCACCAGCTCGGCGAGTTGCAGCTCGCGCTCGTGGCGCTCGCCGCTCAGGCACATCCACAGGTCCTGCACGGCGGGTGCCATGCAGCAGTCGTCCAGGTCGACAAAGTGCGCGCAGTCGTCACGCCAGAGGATGTTGCCGACGTGGCAGTCCCCGTGAACGCGGATCATGTCCACGTCCCGCACTTTCCCGTAAATGCCGGTGACCTCTGCCAGCAGGTCGCGGGTCAGGGTGCTGTAGGCCGGCTGCAGGTCCCTGGGAATGAAGTTTTCCAGCAGGTACTCCCGGTTCCTGGTCAGCATGTCCTCGATATTGAGTGTGCCGCGGTGGCTGAAGCGGGCACAGGCGCCGACCGCGTGAATCCGGCCCAGGGTGCGCCCCAGCACCAGCAGGCTGTCCATGTTGTCGAGTTCCGGCGGGTAGCCGCCGCGACGCGGGAAGAGGGCGAAGCGGAAGCCTTCAAAGCTATGCAGGCTGGTGCCTTCAGCATCCACCAGCGGCGCGACTACGGAAATCTCGGCAGCCTGCAGCTCCAGGCTGAAGGCGTGTTCCTCAGCAATCTGCTCGTCAAGCCAGCGGCCGGGGCGGTAGAATTTCGCAATCAGCGGCTCACCGTCTTCGATACCTACCTGGTAGACGCGATTCTCGTAGCTGTTGAGCGCCAGCAGCCGCGCATCGCAGGGGTAGCCTGCAGATTCCACCGCATCGATAACCCGGTCCGGGGTCAGGCGATCATAGGGATGTTCCGCATGGTTCATTGCCGCGCTCCGGTAGCGGGGCCGCCTCGCCCAGTGCCGCGAACCCCGGCGCGCAGTGTATCAGCTACCCGGAGCCGGTGTCCGGGCCAGGCACCAGAGCTGCACGTCTGCTGCGCCGGCTGCCTTGAGAGCTTTCGCGATGGCATTGGCGGTTGCGCCGGTGGTCATCACATCATCAAGCACCGCCACGCGCAGGCCGCGTACATCCCCGCGGATCCGAAAGGCTGCCTGGAGGTTGGCGCCGCGCTGCTGCGCATTGAGACTGGTCTGCGCTGGCGTTGCCCGCCGCCGTTGCAGCATGTTTGTGCGCAGCGGCACTGAGCGCAGCTGCGTCTCCCTGGAACGAATTGCCAGCCCCAGCAGGGCCGCCTGGTTGAATCCCCGCCAGAGCAGGCGCCGCCAGTGCAGCGGTACCGGCAACAGCAGGTCGCGGTCTGTCGGCGGTATTACCCAGGCCTGCCACAATGCAGCCAGCAATTGGGTCAGGCGGCGCTCGCGCCCGAACTTCCAGCGGGAGATCAGCAAGGCGATGTGCGGCTCATAGACGAGCGGGGCGATGACGCTGTCGAAGGCGGGTGGCTGCGCGAGGCACTGGCTACAGAGCCCGCCTGCTGCTGTGCTGAACGGCAGGGCACAGCGCTCGCAGGCGTGATCATTACCCTGCAGGCAGGTGAAGCACTCCGCGCAGAGCGGCAGAGGGCTATGGCTGCGCAGCTGGCACAGCAGGCAGTACTGGGGAAATACGGCCTCCAGCAGCGAGTGAGCGGCGTTGTTAACCCTCATAATATTTCCAGGTTGACAGTGGCAGAGGTCGACTTATCATAGGGGCCTCAAATTCCGTCGAGATCCTGCCATGAGCGCTCCCGCCTCCGCCGACATTCGCCACGACTGGTCCCGCGGGGAAATCGAGGCCCTGTTCTCCCTCCCGTTCAACGACCTGCTGTTCCGCGCGCACAGTGTTCATCGGGCCTATTTTGACCCGAATGAGGTTCAGGTCAGCACATTACTTTCCATCAAAACCGGCGCCTGTCCCGAGGACTGCGCCTACTGCCCCCAGAGCAACCGCTACGACACGGGTCTGGAGACTGAAAAGCTGATGGCCGTGGAAAAGGTTCTGGAGCAGGCCCGCGCCGCCCGGGACAGCGGTGCCACTCGCTTCTGCATGGGCGCCGCCTGGCGTTCGCCCAAGCAGCGCGACATGCCTTATGTGGTGGCCATGGTGAAGGGGGTGCGCGAACTGGGTCTGGAAAGCTGCATGACCCTGGGCATGCTCACAGACGCGCAGGCGAAGGAGCTGTCCGAGGCGGGGCTGGACTATTACAACCACAACCTGGATACCTCGCCGGAATACTACGGCGAGATCATTACCACCCGGACCTACAAGGACCGCCTCGACACCCTGGCCCACGTTCGCGACGCCGGCATGAAAATCTGCAGCGGCGGCATTGTCGGCATGGGCGAGACCCAGCGTGACCGGGCTGGCCTGCTGCAGCAGCTGGCAAACCTGCCCGAGCATCCCGAGAGCGTGCCGATCAACATGCTGGTGCGGGTCGAGGGCACGCCTCTGGCGGACGAGGCCGACCTGGATCCCTTCGACTTCATCCGCACCATTGCCGTGGCTCGTATCCTGATGCCAGCCTCCCATGTGCGCCTGTCCGCCGGGCGCGAGGAGATGAACGAACAAATGCACGCACTGGCCTACTTTGCCGGTGCCAACTCCATTTTCTACGGCGAGAAGCTGCTGACCACCCCGAACCCGCAGGCGAACAAGGACATGACTCTGTTCAGCCGGCTGGGTATTCGCCCCGAGCAACGTCAGGTCTCGGAGCCTCCCGCTGTTCCCACGCCGCAGTTCTACGACGCCGCCTCGGCACAGGGCGCGGAGTTGCAGGCGGCCCGGCAGGTGGCGCACTAGCCTTCGGGCGGGCGTTTTTATGGAGGCCTTTCCGCAGCGTCTCCGGGCGGTGCTGGAAGAGCGCCGGGCGGCCGGTCTGTACCGACAGTGCCTGACTCTGGAAAGTGCTCAGGGGCCGCTGGTGCGCATTGACGGCCGCGACTACCTTAACTTCTGCAGCAATGACTATCTCGGGCTTGCCGCGCATCCCAAGGTCACAGAAAGCCTGCGCGCGGCCGCCAGACTCTGGGGCGTCGGCAGCGGCGCGTCGCATCTGGTCTGCGGCCACAGCGGGCCGCACCGGGCCCTGGAGGAGGCGCTGGCGGAGTTTACCGGTCGCCCCCGGGCGCTGCTGTTCTCCAGCGGCTATGCCGCCAACACCGGCATCCTGCAGGCGCTGCTGCGAACCGGCGACACCGTGCTGCAGGATCGCCTCAACCACGCATCTCTGCTGGATGGTGGCCTTCACAGCGGGGCGCGCCTGCGTCGCTTTGCCCACAATGACTGCGCTGATCTGGCCCGCAAGCTGGCCAAGGCCAGCGGCCCCGCCCTGGTGGCGGTAGACGGCGTTTTCAGCATGGACGGCGACAGCGCTCTGTTGGCGGAAATAGCCAGAATCTGCGGTGAGCAGCAGGCCTGGCTGATGGTTGACGATGCTCACGGCTTTGGCATCACTGGCCCGGGCGGCGCTGGCAGCGTTGCTGAGGCTGGCCTGGGTATCACCGAGGTGCCGGTGCTGATGGCGACTCTGGGCAAGGCCCTGGGCACCTCTGGAGCCTTTGTCGCCGGCAGTGAGCTGTTGATTGAGGCCCTGATCCAGAGTACTCGCAATTATATCTATACCACCGCCATGCCGCCGGCGCTGGCTGCCGCCAGCCTTACCGCGCTGGGTCTGCTGCACGAGGAGCCCTGGCGTCGGGAGCAGCTGGCGGCAAGGGTTGCCGCGTTTCGTCGCGGTGCCGCAGAACTGGGGCTGCCGCTGTTGCCGGCGGCCAGCGCGATCCAGCCGCTGCTGGTTGGCGAACCCGCTGCTGCCGTTGCGCTCAGCCAGCAGCTGCGCGATCGCGGTATCCTGGTCAGCGCGATTCGCCCGCCCACTGTGCCTCCGGGGACCTCGCGTCTGCGCGTCACTCTGAGTGCGGCCCACAGCGCTGAACAGGTGGAGAGATTGCTGGCGATCCTGGCGGACATCTGGCCCCGTGCCTGAGCAGCCCCTGCGCCGGGAATACCTGCACGCAACGGACACTGCCCAGTGTGACCTCGTGTTGCTGCACGGCTGGGCCGGCGGGCGCGACTGCTGGCGTCCTTTGCTGCCCGCTTTGCGGCCATGGGCCAACATAACCCTCATCGACTGGCAGGCGTCGACGGCGGCAAACGGTCTGGAAACCCTGGTCGCCGATAT
>JBLRXF010000144.1:0-7818 GCA_047920875.1 Haliea sp.
GGTCGCCTGTGCGTTGTCCACAAGCCGGGCGGTACACCCACCGTGAGCGCGCTCTGGGTGGACGTCGCCCGGGAATGTGCCGCCTCCAGCCCGGTTGAACTGCGGTTTCTTGAAGTAGACACCGCGGCGTATCTGCTGCTGGCTGAGGCTGCCTCGTTTGATGTCGTCGTCACGCCGAACCTGTTTGGCGATGTCCTCGCTGACTGCGCCGCGCTGTTGTTGGGATCGCGGGGCATGTCCTACTCATGGAATGTCAACACCGCGGGTAACGCGGTCTACCAGACGGCTCACGGTGCAGCCTACGATCTCGCCGGCCGCGGCGTTGCCAACCCCCTGGGACAGATCCAGAGCCTGGCTGCACTGTTGCACGAAAGTTTTGGCTTGTCGGATCTCTCCGCTGCCCTGATTATCGCCTGTGAGCGCGTGCTCGCAGCCGGTTGGCGAACCGCTGACATACTTGGTCCCGACTCTCGACTGCTCTCGACAGCAGATATGGGGGCCGCGGTCGCAGAGGAGTTTGCCGACACGCTCGCCGAGGGTTTTCTGTCCCGCGCAGTCAGTCAGAGCGCCTGATGCGCACTGGATTGCTGTTGGTTGACCTGCAGAATGATTTCCTGCGGCGCCCGGGGCTGCTGCCGGGGCTCGCTGAGCTGCAGTCCCCTGTGGCTGGAGTGCTGGCTTTCGCCCGCGCAGCCGGTATGCCGGTCGCGCACATTCGTACCCGGGTAGAGCCCGATGGCAGCGACAGCATGCCCCATTGGCGGCGTGCGGGAATCCTTGAATGTGTCGCCGGTACCCCCGGTGAGATGGCCCCTGTACAGTTTGCGGCGCTGGATAACGAGCCCGTGTTCCGCAAGCGCTTTTTCAGCGGCTTTGGCAACCCTGAACTTGAGCCCTGGTTGCGACAGAACGACGTTTCTACCCTGTGGGTCGCGGGCGTCTATACCCACGGCTGTATTCGGGCGACGGTGATGGATGCCTATGAACGCGGCTTTGAGGTGATAGTCGTGGAGGATGGCGTAGCTTCCACAGAGCCTCTGCACGCCCGTATTACCCGCGATTATCTGCATGGCAGGGCTGCGCAGTTTGTGCCGGGCCGCGAGCTGTGGGGAGAAAAGCCTCCGGCTGATGACGCCATTGACGCAACGGTCCTGGCAGCACTTGCTGCGGGGTCAGACTGGCGTCGCCGACCGCTGGTCGATAGGCGTGCGCTGCTGGCACGGTTGGAGCCCCAGCTGGCGACGGCTGCCGCGGAAGTGCTGCAGCAGCTGATCAGCACGCTGGGCAAGCCCCGGCGTGATGCCGCCGATGAGCTGAGTCGCGCCCGGGGACATTTGGCCGTTGCACTGTCCCTGCAGGACGAGGAGGCGCTGGCGCCCGGTGTGACTGTGCATTATCTGCCGCACGGTGTGGTCTGCCTGGTGACACCCTGGAACAATCCACTTGCCATTCCGTTGGGCAAGTTGGTCGCCGCGCTGATGTTTGGCAACTCCGTCATCTGGAAACCCGCCCCCAGGGCTTATGCCATCGCCGAGTGGCTGCAGCGCTCGCTGCTGCAGTGTGGATTGGCCCCCGGCCTGGTGCAGCTGGTGCCGGGTGGTCCGGAGGAAGTCGCGCAGCTGGCTGGGCACCCGGACATTGCCGCGGTCTCTCTGACCGGATCGGTGCAAGCGGGCAGAGCCGTGGCTGCCATCTGTGCCTTGACTGGGAAGCCGCTGCAGGCGGAGCTGGGTGGCAACAACGCCATGCTGGTACTGGCGGATGCCCGGCTCGAAGCACAGGTACCGGTCTGGGCCCGGATGGCTTTTGGTTTTGCCGGGCAGCGCTGTACCGCCCTGCGGCGTTTCGTGGTGGAGCGCGAGGTGGCGCCACGCTTTATCAGCCTGATGCTTGACGCGATTGCTGACCTGCAGCTGCGCGACCCGGACAGCGAAAACTGCGTTGTTGGCCCCATGATTTCATCCGCGGGGATGGCCAAGGTGGCGGCAGCGGTCGCGGCGGCGCAGGGCCGTGGCGCTCGGGTTCTGGTCGGAGGCCAGCCGCTGGAGAACCTGCCGGGCCACTATTTCCCGCCGACCCTGGTGACCGACCTGTCGCCAGATGATCCGCTGGTGCAGGAGGAACTGTTCGGGCCAGTGGCGGTGGTGCAGCTGGCGGACGACTTTGAGCACGGTATGGCTCTGGTGAACGGAGTTGCCCAGGGCCTGCTGGCTGCAATCGCGACTACCTCGCTGGACCGGCAACAGGCGTTTGCGCGGCGCGCCGAAGCCGGAATCCTTGCGACTGGCGAGGGTCTGCGTATTCATCCCGCAGCCCCCTTTGGCGGCTTCAAGGAGTCCCAACTCGGTCCTCCCGAGCACGGAGTCTGGGACCGGGAGTTTTTCAGTCGGGTCCAGGTCCGGTATACGGAGGCGGAATGATCAGTGCGCAAATGCAGGAGCGGTTAACCCGGGTGGGGCCGGGTTCAGCCATGGGCAAACTGTTGCGTTGTTACTGGTATCCCATCCTGGCCAGCGTCGAATTGGGTCCGGGGCAGGCCAGGGAGGTGCGCCTGTTGGGGGAGGACCTGGCGGTTTTTCGGGATCCCTCGGGCCGCTTGGGGCTGCTGCAAAGGGACTGCCCTCATCGGGGTGTTTCCCTGGGACAGGGGCTGGCCGACGATCGGGGCCTGGTATGCCCCTACCACGGCTGGACCTTCGATCGCAGTGGGGCCTGTGTCGACATGCCCGCGGAGCACAACCCCGGTGCACGCCTGCTGGCCCGGGCTGAGGTCGCGGCCTACGCGGTTGCGGAACTGGGCGGGTTTATTTTCGGCTATCTCGGTCCACACCCGGTGCCGCAGTTGCCGCGCTATGATCTCTATGTCATGCCGGGAGTGCTGCGCGATATCGGCCGAGCCGAGCTGCCCTGTAACTGGCTGCAGATCATGGAGAATTCTGTCGATCCGGTTCATGTAGAGTACCTTCACGGCCGGCATTTGCAGACCATGCTGGCGCGGTCAGGCAGCGCAGCCGATACTGGCTACGGACGCAAGCACCAGAAGATTGGCTTCGATCTGTTCGAGTACGGTATCACCAAGCGCAGGGTGCTGGCGGGCGGGTCCGAGGGCGATGAGGACTGGCGTGTCGGCCATCCGCTGATCTTTCCGGTGACTCTGCGCGTCGGGGCCAACTGCCAGCACCGCTTCCAGATCCGGGTGCCGGTGGACGATGAAACCACAATGCACTACTGGTATTCCTGCTATCTGCCTCCGACGGGCCGCAAGGCGCCATTGCAGGAGACTGTGCCGCTGTATGAGGTACCCTGGTGCCACTCTGACGGCAGCTTCCGAGTTGACTTTGTCGATGGCGGCGACATTATGGCCTGGGTGAGCCAGGGCTCGATTGCCGACCGCACGCGGGAACTGCTGGTCAGCTCGGACCGTGGCGTCGTCCTGCTGCGGCGACTGCTGCTGGAGCAGCTGGAACGGGTCGAGCGCGGCGAGGATCCACTGGGCGTTATCCGCGATCCGGAGCGCAACCATTGCATCAACTTTGCTCAGGAACACGACAAACTCGGTGGCAGCGTGGCGTTCTTGCGCCGTGCCATGGACATCAGCCACGCCCGCTTCAGTCCGCTCCGCGAGCAGGTTCTCGCCATGTTGTCGCCGTAACCGGCCAGAGATGCCTGTGCCGCGGCTGAATGTTTTTATCTATGTGCAGCACCTGAGTGGTGTCGGGCACATGATTCGCGCTCAGCAGATCGGCTTGGCTCTGGCGCAGCGTCACCGGGTCTGGATCCTCGACGGCGGGCGCTCACTGCCCTTTCCGGATCCATTGCAGCCGGTATCGGTGCCAGCTTTGCTGCGCCATGAGGGGCAGCTGGCGACACTCGATCCCTCCCGGGCGCTTGGCCCGGCCATGCTGCAGCGGCGCCAGTGCCTGGAGATCATGTTGCGGGAACATTGCCCCGATGTCATTCTCATCGAGCACTATCCGTTCAGCAAGTGGGAGCTGGATGCCGAGATCACTACCCTGCTGCAGTCGGCACGGGAGCTCAATCCCGCCACTGTGGTCGTCGCCTCACTGCGGGATGTTTCCCTGCGGACCCGCCAGGAGTCAGCGGATGGCTATGAGAATCGGGTGCTGGAACTTCTGGAAGGCCAATTTGATGGCCTGTTGGTACATGCTGATCCAGACCTGTGTCAGCTGCGGGATTACTTTGCCGCCTGTGATGCCATCACTCTGCCCGTGTTCCACACCGGTATAGTAGCGGCCCCGGTGTCAAAATCGCGGCTACCGGATCCGGGTTCGCAGCCCTGGGTGGTCGCCAGCACTGGCGGTGGCATGGATCGCGGTGGCCTGCTGCAGCGGGTCGTGGCCGCCTGGCAGAAGCTGGGAACGGATGGCGGGGCCGCAGCACACCAACTGCGCCTGTTTTGTGGTCTGGAAGGCTATCCGGAAGGGTTGCTTGAATCGATTGCCGCGGATCCGTCGATAATCCCGATGGGCTTTGATCCGGACTTTCCTCAATGGCTGCGGGGCGCGGCTCTTTCGGTGAGCTGCGCCGGTTACAACACCTGCGCGAGTCTGCTGGCCACTGGGACACCTGCTCTGCTGCTGCCCAATCCGGCCATGTCTGACCAGGCAGAGCGTGCCCGCTTGCTCGCAGCTCGTGGCCTGGCGGTGCATGTGCCCGCGGTTAGGGAGGGTGTGGATCCGCTGCCGGAACTCCTGCGGCGGAATCTGGGCCAGAATCGGGTCTGCCACAATATTCGCCTCGACGGAGCCCGACAAAGTGCTCGCTGGATAGAGACTCTGGCCTCAGGTATCCGAGGCCCTTAGCTGCAAGTCCCGCATGGGCCGCGCCTTTACCGCTGGTGCTGGCCACAGGGGACATGATTTACGGACCCTCCGTCTTGATGCCGATCCAGGTCTACAAGGGCGCACCGTTTAGGAGCTGCAGTGTCACGGTTTTACCCCGCCGGCCGAAAAGCCGCTGTGAGCCGCACCGGCATGGGTGCCACCGCCCTGCGCCTGATCGGGCAGTCATCGCTCTTCCGGATCAGCATCAGCTGGCAGGGCCTCCCGGGATATTTTCCTCATTATAGACGCGCCAGCCGTAGAGTATATGATGCGGCAATGAGACTTGATCGCAGGCAGGCACAGGGCCGGCGCTGGCGCTGGATTGTCGGGGGGTTGGTGGCACTCGCGCTGTTGCCGGCCCTGTACCTGTGGTGGCTGCTGCTCAGCCCGCGCGGCTATAGCCCGCCGGCGGGGTTCGAGTGGGAACCGCTGTCTGGCGAGCAGTACGTGTTTGTCTACGGCACCCTGCGTAACCCGCTGGTGCGATGGCTGGTGCTGGGCCGGCCCGTCACTGCCGAGGAGGCTTTTTTGCCGGATTTTAACAAGCAGGGTCTGGATATCACCCCGGCGCCGGGCGCGGGTGTTCACGGTGAGCTGCTGATTCTCGAGCCCCCCGGGCTGCGCCGGCTTGATCGCTATGAGCGCCTGGGTATTCGCTATGAGCGGATCCCGATGACGCTGGAGGATGGGCGCCAGGCGTGGGTCTATCGGCGGCTGCAACAGGAGGCCTCGCCCCAATGACCACTGCCAGCCCGGCGCGGCCGCTGGCGCCGAAACGCGAAATCTTCGGCTGGGCGATGTTCGACTTCGCCAACCAGGGCTACACGCTGCTGATCATCACCGTGGTGTTCGGGGACCTCTTCACCCGGGTTGTGGTGGGTGATGCGCCCGACTACCGCCTGGGCAACCTGCTCTGGAGCGTTGCGCTGGCCGTGAGTTACCTGATGGTGGTGCTGGCGAACCCGGTGTGCGGCGCGATGATGGACTATTCCCGCAGCCGCAAGCGTTTCCTTTTTGCCAGTTACATCCTTACAGTGGTCACCACCTGCCTGCTGTATTTTGTCGAGCCCGGCTGGATCGTTACCGCCATGGTGCTGGTGATCCTGTCCAACTTTGCCTACGCGATCGGCGAGGGTTTTATCGCCAGCTTCCTGCCCGACCTCGGCCCTCGCCAGGCTTTGGGCTGGATTTCCGGGCTGGGCTGGGCACTGGGCTATGTCGGCGGTCTGGTGGCGACAGCGTTCACCCTGTTTTTCCTCGGCGATGTCGCCCTGGATAACTATGAGCGCATTCGCTGGGTCGGGCCGTTCGCCGGTGGTTTCTTCCTGGTGGCCGCCATTCCCACCTTTATCTGGCTGCGGGAGCGCGGGCAGCAGCGCCCTGTGCTCTCAGCCCGCAATCTGGTGCGGATGGGTTTCGCCCGCCTGCAAGCTACCCGCCAGGCCCTCGGCGAGTTCAGTGACCTGCGCACCCTGCTGGTGTCAGTGTTCTTTGCCATGGCCGGTATCTACATCATCATCGCCTTTTCCTTTATCTACGGTGCCCAGGTGATCGGCTGGGACGAGCAGGTGCGGATATTCATGTTCGTTACCGTGCAGTTGACCGCAGCCCTCGGCGCTCTGGGCTTCGGCATGCTGCAGAGTCGGCTGGGGGCGCGCAGCACCTACATCATGACCCTCTCACTGTGGATGCTGGCTATCCTCGCCATCTGGCAAACCCCCGGCCTCACCGCACTGGCCCGGCAGTGGCTTGGGGTAGATTGGCAGGCCCAGTATGTCTTTCTGGTGGCGGGGGTGCTGGCTGGCTTGAGCCTGGGTTCGTCCCAGTCCGCGGCACGGGCCTTGGTGGGCGTACTGACGCCCCAGGCCAAGGCGGCAGAGTTCTTCGGTTATTGGGGCATGGCCGCCAAGGCGGCTGCGGTGTTTGGCATCCTCGGGCTGGGCCTGCTGCAGTGGCTGCTGGGCCTGGCGGATGCCATTGTGTTCTGCCTGCTGCTGTTCGCGCTGGCTATCGGCCTGGTGCTGCCGGTCAACGAAGCCCGGGGTAGCGCCGTGGCCGAGGCCTGGCAGGACTAAGTCAGTCCCGCCCCAGGATCAGCGCCCCGGTGGGCACCCCGACGCCGCTGCTCACCAGTACGTGTTCCACCCCTTGAGGCTGGCTGGTGGAGGTGCCGCGGATCAGCCGAGCACCCTCGGCGATATTGTTCATGCCGTGGATGTAGGCTTCTGATAGAAGTCCGCCGTGAGTGTTGTTGGGCAAGCGTCCGTCAATATCCAGGGCGCCTTCCCGGACCATGCCCACACCCTCGCCGCGGCCGCAGAAGCCAAAGCTCTCCAGCTGCATGATGATCTCCGAGGTGAAGGCGTCGTAGAGGCAGGCTGCGTTGATGTCGCTGGGGCCCAGGCCGCTCTGGGCGTACACCAGCTGTGCGGCCAGCTCCATCTCCGGCAGGGAGTCCAGCTCCTCGCGGTAGTAGCTGGTCATCTGCTCCTGTCCCCGGGTGGAGGCCTGGACCACGCCGCGGATCACCGCCGGCTTCTGCTTCAGGTCGCGGGCGCGTTCGGCGCTGGTCACCAGGATGGCGCAGCCGCCGTCGGTTTCCTGACAGAAGTCGTACAGGCGCAGGGGGTCGGCAATCATCTTCGACGCCAGGTAGTCCTCCATGGTCAGCGGCTTGCCGTAAAAAAATGAGCGCGGGTTGCTCTGGGCGTAGTTGCGCTGGGAGATGGCCACCCGGCCCAGATCCTCGCTGGTCACGCCGTAGCGGTGCATGTATTTATTGGCGATCATGGCGATCCAGGAGCCGGGAGTGAGCATGCCGTAGGGCATGTACCAGGACCAGTGGACCAGATCCGAGCTGATGATCTGCCCTGAGATACCCTGGCCCATGCGCTGGCCGGAGCGGCCATTCATGGCCCGGTAACAGATCACGTTCTCGGCGACGCCGGTGGCCACCGCCATGACCGCGTGCAGG
>JBLRXF010000145.1:0-7760 GCA_047920875.1 Haliea sp.
CCTTTCACTCCCTCGAGGACCGTCTGGTGAAGCGCTATATGCGTGATATGGCGCGCGGCGATGCCCTGCCCGCCGGGGTTCCGGTGCTGGATAGTGCTCTCAATCGGCGCATGCGCCTGCTGGGCAAGGCCGTGCGGGCGAGTGCCGAGGAAGTCGCCGCCAATCCGCGAGCGCGCAGTGCGATCATGCGCGTCGCCGAGAAGATCAACTGATATGCCGGCGCGGGCGCCAATGCTGTCACCGCGGCCGGGATCGGGTGAGCGAGGTGCGGTCGCGCCCTCGCCGCTGGCCATCGGCACTCTCGTGGCACTGATTCTGGGCTCTGCCCTGGCCGTCATCCAGAGCTCCCACGAGTGTCGCAAGCTGTATACCGTGCTGCAGCAGTTGGAGGCGGACCAGTGGCACCTGCAGGAAGACTACGGTCGACTGCTGCTGGAGCAGAGCACATGGGCCTCCCATTATCGGGTCGAACGGGTAGCTACCCGGGAGCTGGACATGCAGGCTCCAGCGCTGGCCGAGCGCAAGGTGGTCAAGCCATGAGTCGCCGCGCGCGTCAGCCCGCGGTTGCCCCGTGGCGCTTCTATCTGGTGGCGCTAGCCCTGTTGGCCCTGCTGGCGCTGCTGGTAGGCCGGGTACTGTCCCTGCAGGTGCTGGACACGGATCGCGGCCGCAGTTTCCTGCAGAGTCAGGGTGATAACCGGGCGGTGCGCAACGCGGAGATTCCCGCCTATCGCGGTGTTATCTCGGACCGCCGCGGCGAGCCGCTGGCGGTCAGCACGCCAGTAATTTCGCTGTGGGTGGACCCGGCCATGCTGGCTACGGTCGAAGATCTGACCCCGCTGGCGCTGGCCCTCGACATGCCCTTGGCAGAATTGCGCGAGCGCCTGGACCGCTTCGCCGGGCGTCGTTTCATGTACCTGCAGCGCCATATGATGCCCGCAGCCGCCCGTGAGATTCTGGCGCTGCGCATCCCCGGTGTCTTCGGTGAGCGCGAGTACCAGCGCTACTATCCGGCGGGCGAAGTCGTGGGGCACTTGATAGGGTTTACCAACGTCGATGGTCGCGGTATTGCCGGTCTTGAGCTGGCTTATGATGACTGGCTGCGTGGCACACCGGGCAAGAAGCAGTACATCAAGGATCTGCACGGTGACGCCGTGCGCGACATCGGCGTGCTGGAGCCGGCACTGCCCGGCAAGGACCTGCAACTGAGCATTGATCTGCGCCTGCAGTACCTGCATCACCAGGAGCTGCAGCGGGCGATGGCCAGGACCGGCGCGACTTCCGGCACTATCGTAACCCTGGATGCCCACACCGGTGAGGTGCTGGCGATGGTCAACCATCCGGTCTACAACCCCAACGCCAGCCGTGGGGTCAGCGCCGATCTGACCCGCAACCGGGCGCTTACCGACATGTTCGAACCCGGTTCCACGATGAAGACCTTCACCCTCGTTGCGGCGCTGGAGAGCGGTCGGTTTTCTACGGAAACCGTGATTGACACCTCGCCCGGGCGGATTCGTGTGGGCCGCAAAACCTTGCCGGATCCGCGTAATTACGGCGCCATCACCGTGTCCCGGGTGATCGAGAAGTCCAGCCAGGTCGGCGTCACCAAGATTGCCCAGGATCTGGGCCACGAGCCGATCCGCGAAGTGTTCGACCGCTTTGGTTTTGGTCAGAGCCTCGGCACGGGCTTTCCCGGCGAGAGCGCCGGCCAGCTGCCCAATCGGAGTCGCTGGAGCGACATCGAGAAGGTCACACTCGCCTTTGGTTACGGCCTCACAGCCACTCCGCTGCAGCTGGCTCATGCCTATACCGCGTTTGCCAACGATGGTGTGCTGCAGCCGGTAACCCTGCTTGCCGCCCCCGCAACCCTGGTGCCGGGAAAGCGGGTGGTGCAGTCCGATATTGCCCGGGAAGTGCTCACTGTTCTGCACCGGGTTACCGGCGAGCACGGCACTGCCCGACGGGCGCGGGTGGCAGGTTACGAGGTGGGCGGCAAGACCGGCACTGTGCACAAGGTCGGTCCCGGCGGTTACCAAGATAACAAGTATATTGCCTTCTACGCCGGTGTGGCACCCATTGCCGATCCACGCTTCGTCACGGTGGTGGTGATCAACGAGCCACAGGGCGAAGCCTACGGCGGTGGTGCTGCCGCAGCGCCCGTGTTTGCCCGGGTTGCGGAGGGCACTCTGCGGCTGCTGAATGTGGCGCCGGACGAACCCGAGGCTGTGGCGGCGCTGGCCAGTGTCAGGCCGGGAGTGTCGGGATGACGGCGGTGGCTCGCGACATGCTGCTGCCAGTCCTGCTGGGAAGCTGTGCCGATGCCTGGCCGGCCCTGCAGGTGCGCGGGGTGCAGCTCGACAGCCGCAGAGTGCGCCCCGGCGACCTGTTCCTGGCGCTGCCCGGTGACAGCCACGATGGCCGCCAGTTTATCGAGCAGGCAATTGCCAATGGCGCGGTGGCAATAGCTGCCGAGCCGCCGGTGGCAGGGTTTGTCGATGCTGCGCAGGTGCCGGTGCTGGAAATTCCCCAGCTGGCCACCGCAGCGGGAGTGATTGCCGCGCGTTTTTACGGGGACCCGTGCCTCGATCTGGATATGGTGGGCATTACCGGCACCAACGGCAAGACGACTACCACTCGCCTGCTGGCCCAGCTGTTGCGGGCGTGCGGGCGGCGCTGCGGGGTGATCGGGACTCTCGGCGCGGTGCTTGATGACTCGGTGACCGCTGCGGCGAACACCACGCCGGACGCGGTCGCCTTGCAGCAGCAGCTCGCAGCCTGGCGCGATGATGGCGTAGCCGCTGTCAGCATGGAGGTGTCCTCCCATGCGCTTGATCAGGGCCGCGTCAACGGCGCCCGGTTTGATATCGCGGTCTTTACCAATCTGTCGCGGGATCACCTCGACTACCACGGCAGCATGGCGGCCTACGGAGCCAGCAAGCAGCAGCTGTTCCGTAGCCCGGGCTTGCGCCACGCGGTCATCAACCTGGATGACGGCTATGCGGCTGATGTTCTGGATGGGCTGCCCGCAACCGTGCAGGCCTGGGGGTTCTCTGCTGCCGGTCGCGACGATGCACAGATACGGGTGGCTGATGCCCGGTTCCATCCGGGTGGAGTCCGCGGAACGCTGGCAACCCCCTGGGGTAGCGGCACATTCGCCAGCCCGCTGCCAGGAGAGTTCAATCTGGCCAACGTGGTTGCCGCCGTGACCTGTGCTCTGCTGTTGGGCCATGAGCTGCCAGCGGTGCTGGCAGCGGTAGCGGGCCTCACGCCCGTGCCGGGGCGCATGCAGCCGGTGCCCAATGCGGCGGGAATCCAGGTTATCGTGGATTATGCCCATACTCCGGATGCCCTGGCGCAAGCGCTTGCGGCCCTGCGTCGGCACGTGCGCGGAGATCTGGTGGTGGTGTTTGGCTGCGGCGGTGATCGCGATCCTGGCAAGCGTGCGCCCATGGGCTCCATCGCCAGCACCGCCGCAGACCGGGTCATCCTGACCTCGGACAACCCGCGCCATGAGGAGCCTTTGGCGATTCTGCGGGACATTGAGCGCGGCTGCAGTGGCAGGGTTCAGGTGCAGCCCGATCGTGCTGCCGCCATTGCCACCGCGATTGCCGGTGCCAGCACCGGCGACTGCGTGCTGATCGCGGGCAAAGGTCATGAGGACTATCAGATTATCGGCAGTGAGCGGCTCCCCTTCAGCGATATTGACGTCGCTGCTCGCGCCTTGCAGGGGAGAGTGTCAGGATGATGCGCAGCTTCCACCTCAGTGAGTTTCAAGGCGCCCTTCAGGCTCAGCGCTATGGGCCAGATGTGGAAATCCGCGGGGTGACCACCGATAGCCGCCGGGTGCAGGCGGGCGACCTGTTTGTGGCCCTGCGCGGCGAGCGCTTTGATGGCCACCAGTTCCTGCCTGCAGTGGCTGCTGCCGGTGCAGCCGCGGCCATTGTCAGCGAGGTTGTCGACAGTCCGTTGCCACTGCTGCGGGTGCCTGATACCCAGCGCGCGCTGGGGCAGCTGGGCGCCCACAACCGGACCTTGTATCAAGGGTCGCTGGTTGCCATCACCGGCAGCTCGGGCAAGACGACGGTCAAAAATCTGGTCAGCGCCGTGTTGGCCCGTCGAGGGCCGACCCTCGGCACTGCGGGCAATTTGAACAATGAGATCGGGGTGCCCTTGACCCTCCTGCGACTGACGCCCGAGCATCAGTTTGCGGTGGTGGAAATGGGCGCGGGCAAGGCCGGAGATATTGCCTGGCTGTGCGAGCTCGCCCGCCCCACAATCTCATTGCTGCTGAATGCCATGCCAGCACATCTGCAGGGTTTTGGCAGCATCGAGGATGTCGCCCGGGCCAAGGGCGAGATTTACGACGGCCTGGGCGGTGGCGGCACAGCGATCATCAATGCCGATCAGCCCTGGGCGGGACGCTGGCGCATGCGCAGCGCAGGTGCTGCAGTGATCGACTACGGCCTGAAGAATCCTGCGGCCATCAGTGCCAACACGATCCAGTCCCGCGGCGTGGCGGGTGTGAGCTTTATTGCCAGCACCCCTGCCGGTGATGCCCCCATCCGCCTGCAGCTGCCGGGCCTGCACAATGTATCTAATGCCCTGGCGGCCATTGCAGTGGGCCTTGTCTGTGGCCTGTCGCTGGCGGAAATCACTGCTGGCCTGGCCAGCGTGACCCCGGCTGCCGGTCGTGGCGCGCTGGTCCGGGGCCGTTCCGGTGCCACTCTGGTAGACGATACCTACAACGCCAACCCCGGTTCAGTGCGCGCTGCCATCGACCTGTTGGCCGACTGCGCTGGTCGCCGCACGCTGGTACTGGGTGCCATGTTGGAGCTCGGGGACAGCAGTGAGCAGATGCACCGCGACATCGGGGCTTATGCCCGCGAGCGCGGTCTGGACCGGTTCATCGGTGTCGGCGCGGCGCTTGTGGGCGCCGCCGAGGCATTTGGCGGCGAATGGTTCCCCGACTGCGACACCGCGGCCGCGGCGCTGGCAGAGACGCTGACGGCGGAGGACACCGTCTTGATCAAGGGCTCGCGCGGCTCAGCCATGGAGCGCGTGCTGGCAGCGCTCAGTGAACCCTCACCGGAGGCTGGAAGCTGATATGTTGCTGTTTCTCGCGGAATATCTGACGCAATTTGCCACTGGCTTCCAGGTGTTCCAGTATCTGACGCTGCGCAGCATTCTCGCTGCGGGCACCGCGCTGGCGATTTCCCTGCTGGTAGGGCCGACCATGATCCGCAAGCTCAACCAGTACCAGGTGGGCCAGGCGGTACGCAGCGACGGGCCCCAGTCCCACCTCAGCAAGTCTGGCACGCCAACCATGGGCGGCGCGCTGATCCTGGTGGCCATTGCGGTCAGCAGCCTGCTGTGGGCAGACCTGCGCAATCCCTACATCTGGATCGCCATGGGCGTGACCGCCGTATTCGGCGCCGTCGGTTGGGTTGACGATTATCGCAAGGTGGTGGAGAAGGATTCCCGCGGCCTGCCGGCGCGCTGGAAGTATTTCTGGCAGTCTCTGGCGGGGCTGGCGGCGGCGCTGTACCTCTACTTTGCCTTCGATACCCCGGTGACTACCGAGCTTTACATACCCTTTTTCAAGGATTTCGCCTGGAGCATGGGGCCGCTGTTTATTCTGCTCACCTACTTTGTCATCGTGGGCGCCAGCAACGCGGTAAACCTGACCGATGGTCTGGACGGGCTTGCCATCCTGCCGACGGTCATGGTCGGCTCTGCCCTGGGCATCATCGCCTATCTCACCGGCAACGTGAATTTTGCCGACTACCTCCACATTCCTTATGTCGCTGGCAGCGGCGAGCTGGCGGTCTTCTGCGGCGCGATGGCCGGGGCCGGTCTCGGCTTTCTCTGGTTCAACACTTACCCCGCCCAGGTATTCATGGGCGATGTCGGCGCATTGGCCCTGGGTGCGGGTCTTGGCACGGTAGCAGTGATCACCCGGCATGAGATCGTGTTCTTCATCATGGGCGGCATTTTTGTGCTGGAGACCGTGTCAGTGATCCTGCAGGTGGCATCGTTCAAGCTGACAGGCAGGCGGATTTTTCGCATGGCGCCCATTCACCACCATTTTGAATTGAAGGGCTGGCCCGAACCGCGGGTCATCGTGCGTTTCTGGATCATCACCGTAATGCTGGTCCTGTTCGGGCTGGCCACATTGAAATTGCGCTAAGCGACTGCGGAGTAATGACGAGCGTGACACAGGATCTGATAGCGAGCAGCGGCGACGAGGTCATCTTTGGCCTCGGCGCCACCGGCTTGTCCTGTGCCCGCTTCCTGCACCGCGAGGGTCGCCGCTTTACCGTGATCGACACCCGCAGTGCACCGCCGGAGCTGGCAACACTGCAGCGGGAAATGCCAGAGGTGCCGGTATTCGCCGGTGATATTCCCGAGGCGATTGTTAACCGCGGTGGCGAGTGGGTGGTAAGCCCGGGTATCGCGCTCGAGGACCCCGTGGTGGAGCGAGCGGTGGCTGCCGGTGCAGAGGTCGTGGGTGACATTGATCTGTTCATGCGCGCAGCCCGGGCACCGGTGGTGGGGATTACCGGCTCCAACGCCAAGTCCACGGTTACCGCACTGCTGGGTGAGATGGCCGTTGAGGCCGGGCTTAATGTGGGCGTTGGTGGCAATCTGGGTACCCCCGCTCTGGATTTGCTGGCCGACGAGCGGGAGTTGTACGTGCTGGAGCTGTCGAGTTTCCAGCTTGAGCGTGCGGGCGAGCTGGGCCTGGCGGTAGCCACGGTACTCAACGTCAGCGCGGATCATCTGGACCGACACGGCACCCTGCCACGCTATCACCAGGCCAAACACCGCATTTTTCGCGGCTGCCACAGAGCGGTGATCAATCGCGACGATCCCCTGACCCTGCCGCTGCTGGCTGCGGCTGTGCCGGTGATCAGCTGGCGCCTGCGGGAGCCTGAGCTGGGTGGCTTTGGCCTGCGCATGGTCGACGGTGTTGAAACCCTGTGCTTCGGCTTCGAGGCGCTGCTGCCCGTGACTGCGCTGGGTATCAAGGGGCGCCACAATGTCGCCAACGCGCTTGCCGCATTCGCCCTGGGGCGAGCCGCCGGGCTGCCGCTGGACCCCATGGTCGCGGCCGCGCGGCGTTTCTCCGGGCTGCCGCACCGCTGCCAGTTCGTTGCCGAAGCGGGCGGCATACGTTTCGTGAATGATTCCAAGGGCACCAACGTGGGAGCGACCGTCGCTGCCCTTCAAGGGTTGTCCAGCCAGGGTAATGTGGTGCTGATTGCCGGCGGCGTCGGCAAGGGCCAGGATTTCCGCCAGTTGCGCAACGCCCTGCAGGCCCACTGCAAGGCGCTGGTGCTGATTGGCGAGGCTGCCGGCGAGATCGAGACCGCCGTGGGCGATGTGGTTATCCTGCAGCGCGCGGCGGACATGATCGACGCTGTTGCCCGCGCTACCGGGCTGGCGGCGGCGGGTGATGTTGTGCTGCTGTCCCCGGCCTGTGCCAGCTTCGACATGTTCAGCGGTTATCCCGCCCGTGGCGACGCTTTCGTTGCGGCGGTCGAGTCGCAGATTCAGGGGGGCGGAGCATGACCCCGCTGGCAGGCAAGCGTTATGGCGCCGACCCCGCGCTGTTCCTGCTGGGGCTTGCGCTGTGCCTGGGGCCGGCCGGGGCAGGGTGGACGTTGGGGTGGATGTTGGGGTGAGGTCCGGGTTGCACACACCCTCTCGCCCGGCCTACACCATCTGGCTGGTGCGCCATGCCGAGGTGGTGTTGCCCG
>JBLRXF010000146.1:0-4675 GCA_047920875.1 Haliea sp.
GATATCAGTGAGCGCAGCGAGGCATGGCGGGATGCAATTGCCCAGCGCTACGCCCAGCTGGACACGGCCGTCCCGGAGGAGCCGGAACAGTCGGCACCGTCGGCGCTGCAGCAGGCACGCATCCTCCGCGACCAGTGGCCGGTTCCCGAGAGCGCGCTGCTGGCGCTGGCCAGCGACCGCGCCGCCAGCAGCAAGCGCTTCCTCGTGAACGACGGTGCAATCGACCCTGAGCGGGTCGTGGTGGCGCCCGCGACCCTGGAATCCGAGGTCAACACCTTCAGCGGCGTGGATCTCTCCGTGGAAACCTGAGGGCAGGGCCTCAGCCAGCGGGAAGCAGCGGCGAGTCGCAGTAGCGGCAGAGGTAACGCGCCCGTCCCTCGCACATGCGCCGGTGGCGCACGGTGGAGATCTCGTGCTCCCGGCAGGCACAGCGATAGGCATGGCGCCGCTGGCGCCGAACTGGAACCCCCGCCAGATCCAGCTTGAACGTCACCTCCGGGGGCAGGCCGAAGCCGCGCATGACCCGCTGCCATTCCGGCCCATGAGGCCGCACCCGGCGCCGATGGCGCTGGCTGTAAACTGCGTAGTGAGCCACCTCATGGGGCACGGTAACGTGCAGGTTGTCCTCGAAGTGCTTGGCGAAAATCCAGGGGTTGTAACGGATCCAGCACTCTTCGCCCCGGGCCCGGAACATGCCCGCGACCCTGCCGCTCAGGTCAAACAGCACCGGCACCGGTAGCAGGGGCAGATCCAGCAGCTGCCCGGCGCGCTCGATCCAGGCCTCGGTAGCGGCCACTACCTGCAGCCGCTGCCGCGAGTCGATTGGCTGCACGCGCTGCGGGGGCCCTGTACAAGTAAGCGATGTCATGGGCGCGCAGTGTAACCGGATCCGGCTGCCGGGTTAATGGCCTCGCTCCCGACAGAGCTCAAGCCAGCGCCTGAGGCCCGCGGTGTGGTATTTGTGCCGGTGCAGCACGATGTAAAGCTCGCGGGTGAAATCCCGCCCGGGCACGCGCAGAGGAACCAGAGAGCCGCGGGCGAACGCCTCCACCAGGCTGATGCGGGACAGGCAGCCAACCCCCAGACCCGCTTCCACCGCGCGCTTGATCGCCTCGGTATGTTGCAGTTCCAGCACAATACGCAGATCAGGCAGGAGGCCGTGCATGGCTCGCTCAAAGGTCTGGCGAGTGCCTGAACCGGACTCGCGCACGATCCAGTCCAGCTCCCGCAGCTCCGGGTCGCTCAGCGCAGAGCGGCCCGCCAGAGGGTGACCGGGCGCCGCAAAGACCGTCAGCTCGTCTCCCTGCCAGTGCTGGCTCTGCAGGTCCGGATGGACAAACTCCCCCTCGACCAGGCCGATATCCAGCTCAAAGTTCGCCACGCCCTCCGCTATGGCCGCCGTGTTGGCCACGGTCAGGGCCACGTCCGCGCCGGGATAGCGCTGGCGGAAATCTGCAATCATCGGCACCGCCAGGTAATTGCCAATGGTCAAGGTAGCACCCACCTGCAGGCGGCCGCTGACCTCCTCTCCGGACAGCGACTGCTCGAACGCCCGCGCCCGGGCCAGCAAGTCCTCTGCAGCCGGGCGCAGCTGACGGCCAAATTCACTCAGCTGCAGACGCTTGCCGATGCGGTCGAACAGCTGCACGTCGAACTGCTGTTCCAGCTCCCGCAAGGCGCCACTGGCCGCAGACTGGGACATCGCCAGACTGGCGGCTGCGCGGCTGACATTTTCCGAATGGGCGGTGGCGAGGAACACCTCCAGCTGTCGCAGCGTGTAGCGCACAGGCACACCCTATATTGATAAAACCGATATGGTATATCTACAAAACCCGTTTTACCAATATATTGATGCGCCCTATGATGGCGCTGTTTCTCACTGTGCTTGAGGCTTACTCCATGGCAACGCTGCTGCGCGAACAGGTAACCGAAGTCCACCACTGGACAGATCATCTGTTCAGCTTCAAGACCACACGCAATCCGGGCTTTCGCTTCGAGAACGGCCACTTCACCATGATCGGCCTGGAGCGGGGGGGCAAGCCGCTGCTGCGGGCCTACAGCATGGCCAGCGCCAACTACGAGGACGAGCTGGAATTCTTCAGCATCAAGGTCGCCGACGGCCCGCTGACCTCGCAACTGCAGAATATACGCGTAGGCGACGAAGTGCTGGTCAACAGCAAGGCGACGGGGACGCTGGTCGTGGACAATCTGCTGCCGGGCAAAAACCTCTATCTGCTGGGCACGGGCACGGGGCTGGCACCCTTCCTCAGCATCATCAAGGACCCGGAGATCTACGCACGTTTTGACCAGGTGATTCTCGCCCACGGCTGTCGCCACGTCAGTGAACTGGCCTATCAGGACAGCATCACCCGGGAGCTTCCCGCGCACGAGTTCCTTGGCGAGGACATCCGGCAAAAGCTGCGCTACTACCCCACCGTCACCCGGGAGACCTACCGCAATACCGGGCGGCTGACCGATCTGCTGGCGAGCGGCAAGTTGCCTGCGGATCTGGGTCTGGGGTCCCTCGACCCGGAGCGTGATCGGTTCATGATCTGCGGCAGCCCGAGTATGCTCAAGGACATGACCCGCCTCCTCGATGAACGCGGATTCAGTGAATCACGCCATGGCAACGCCGCCCACTATGTTATCGAGCGGGCCTTTGTCGAAAGCTGATCAGAGGGCCTCGCCAGCCTGCAGGGTCTCCCGCAGTTCGCGCTTGAGAAACTTGCCGTTGGCATTGCGCGGCAGGGGCTCGGGCAGCAGCCAGAGATAGTGCGGCACCTTGTAGGGTGCCAGCAGGCCCGCGCAGTGGGCGCGCAGATGAGTGGCATCGGCAGTGGCATCAGGTTGCAGATACACCGCCGCACCCACCTCCTCCCCCAGCCGCTCATCGGCCACCGCAAACACCACGCATTCAGCCACGTCTTCATGGGCAAACAGGGCGTTTTCCACTTCCGCGCAATAAATATTCTCACCTCCCCGCAGCACCATGTCCTTGGCGCGATCGACGAGGAAGATAAACCCCTCCTCGTCGATATAGGCGATGTCCCCCGTATGCAACCAGCCATCGGTGATTGCTTCGGCGGTGGCATCGGGGCGGTTCAGGTAGCCCTTGATCACCGGCGCGCCGCGCACCCAGAGCTCGCCAATCGCATTGACGCCGAGATCTTCACCAGCCGCGCCAACACATTTGGCTTCAAAGGTTGGCATGGCGGGCCCCACGCTGGCGGGCTTGTCGACGAAAAACTCCGCTGACACCGCGGCGATGATACCGCTGGTTTCGGTCATGCCGTAACCGGTATTGGGCCTTGCGGACTTCGAGCGCTGACGGATCTTGTCCACCAAATCGGGCTGCAGCGCGGCGCCACCGCCCCCCAGAACAGTGAGGGATGAGGTGTCGCGATGGGCGAAGTCCGGGTGCAGGAGAATCTCCCTGGCCATCATCGGTACACCGTTGAAGGTGGTAATGCGCTCCTCCTCGATCAGGCGCAGCGCCTCCGCGGCGTCCCATTTGTACATGTGCACCAGTTTGCCACCGGCCACGGTCGTGGCATGGGCAACGCAGTTGTTGGCGGTAACGTGAAACAGCGGCGTCGCTACCAGGGAGTTGGGCGCCGGCGACGAACCGAGTGCGGGCGGCGTCTCACCGCGCGCCAGGGCCATGGCGACCGGTTGCACCGTGTTGATAAAACCGACGTTGAGGATATTGGCGACACAGCCACGGTGGGTGAGGCGTGCGCCCTTGGGGCGGCCGGTAGTACCCGAGGTATAGAAAATACAGGCGTCATCGTTGGGGTCGATGCTTACGGCGGGCAGTGACGGTTGCGCATTGACCAGCTCCATCCAGTCAGTAACCCAGGCCGGAGCCTCCTCCTGCAGACGCACGCCAACAACCCTGATTGCCGGGAAACTGTCGCGCACCTCGGCAAAGCGTTGCAGGCGCTCGCGGTCGCAGATCAGCACCACCGGTGAGGAGTCCTCCAGCGCATAAGCCATCTCATGCGCGACCCACCAGGCATTCATGCCTACAACCACCGCGCCCATGGAGGTGATGGCCCAATAGGCCAGCATCCACTCCGGATAGTTGCGCATGGCGATGGCCACGCGATCGCCAGGCTTCACCCCGGCAGTGTGCAGCCAGTGGGCGATGCTCGCGGTGAACGTCTGGGCCTCGGCGTAGCTGCAGCGCTCGTCGGCAAAGACGAGATACTCCTTGTCCCCGTGCGCCGCCGTGCTGAGCCAGATCTCGCGCAGGGAGGGCGGTGCATGCCTGTAGCTGCGGAGGGGCACGCCGTCGACATCGATGGTCGTCACCTCAAAAAATTGTCCGGGGGCTGTTAGTTGCTGCCACGCCTGCTGCAAATGTTCGTACACAACTCTTCCTCTGTTAGACTTATGAGTTTGCGGAAGCAGCAGCATACCCTGAGCTGTCAGCCCGCTCAACGCCGCGGATGCCATGAGCTCCGTGGGTAAATGTTTTCTGACAACAAGGATACGCATGACTGCGCAGCACATTGATACCGGGCGGCTTGCCGCCTACCTGGCAGACTATATTCCCGGGATTGACCAGGGACTCACGGCGGAGAAGTTCCCCGGCGGCCAGTCCAACCCCACCTACAAACTCAGCGCCAACGGCCAGTCCTATGTCCTGCGGCGCAAGCCGCCGGGGGAGCTG
>JBLRXF010000146.1:4685-7736 GCA_047920875.1 Haliea sp.
CTCGGCACACGCCGTGGACCGCGAGTTCCGGGTGATTTCAGCCCTGCAGGAGAGCGACGTCCCGGTTCCCCGCACCTACGTCCTCTGCGAAGATGAGGCTGTCATCGGCTCCATGTTCTATGTGATGGAATACATGGACGGCCGCATACTCTGGGATCCGGTCCTGCCCGAGGCCGCCGACAACGCCGAGCGCAGCGCGGTTTACGACTCCATGAACCAGACGCTGGCGGCGCTGCATAACGTCAACGTAGAAGCCGTGGGCCTTGCGGACTACGGCAAGCCGGGCAATTACTTCGAGCGCCAGCTGAGCCGCTGGACCAAGCAGTATCGGGCTTCGGAAACCGAAACCGTCGCGGACATGGAAACCCTGCTCAAGTGGCTGCCCGCCAACATGCCCAAAGACGACGGCACCGTCAGCCTGGTACACGGGGACTATCGCCTCGACAACATGATGTTTCACGCCACCGAACCGCGGGTCATCGCCCTGCTGGACTGGGAGCTGTCCACACTGGGGCATCCGCTCGCGGACCTCGCGAACCAGTGCATGGCGTGGATGCTGCCGCGGGACAGCAGCATGAAGGGGCTGGCAGGTGTCGACCGCAAGTCTCTCGGCATTCCCAGCGACGAGGAATACATCGCCCGCTACTGCGAACGCACCGGCCGCGACGGCATCGACAACTGGAACTTCTACCTGGTGTTTTCCCTGTTCCGGCTGGCCGCCATCGTCCAGGGCATCAAGAAACGGGCCCAGATTGGCACCGCCTCCAGCGCCGAAGCCGATGCCCGCGGTAACCTGGTCGGGCCACTGTCACAGCTGGCAGTGCAGTTGATTGAGTAGAACCAACCGCCAGCCGCCTGCGGGCGGCTGGCGCCGGTAATCCAGCGCTGAGTCTGCTGCGTAAACTCCAGCCATGAATACACCTGCAACGACAAGCTCTGCCGAAACCCTTTACTACGACGGGCGCTGCCCGCTGTGCACAGCCGAGATGGCGCGGCTGGGGAAGCTCTGCGACGGCGGGCTGGAACTGCTCGACATCCATACATTGCCGCCAGACCCGAGTCTCCCGGACCGGGACACACTGCTGCGCAACCTGCATCTGCGGACCGCCGACGGCCTTTTGCTGACAGGCATCGACGCCAACGTGGCGGCCTGGCAGCACACTCGCCTGGGTGTTCTCTGGCGCTGGCTGCGCTGGCCCTTGATCCGCCCCGTTGCCGATGCCGTGTATCGGGTGTGGGCAGAGCGCCGCTATCGCCGCCTTTATCCCTAGTACGGAACCGAACATGCTCTTTGACCGCAACGCCATCTCCGCTCTGGAGTCACGCTATCGCGCCGCCCTGATCAATTCTCTCAGCGGCTTCAAGCCCGCCAATCTGGTGGGCACGGCGGATCGCACCGGCCAGACCAATCTCGCCATCATCAGTTCCGTGGTTCATCTGGGCTCACAGCCACCGCTGTTGGCACTGATTATCCGCCCCAGCCCCGTCGAGCGTCACACGCTGGAAAACATCCTGGACACTGGCTGTTACACCATCAATCACATCAGTGACGGGTTTATCGCGGCGGCTCACCAGACTGCCGCCCGCTATCCGCGGGAACAGTCGGAATTCGGCGCTACCGGCCTGAGTGAGGCGTGGATAGAAGGTTTTGCCGCCCCATTTGTCGAGGAAGCTTCAATCCGGATGGGGTTGGAACTGCGTGAACACCAGCAGCTGGAGATCAACGACACCCATTTTTTGATCGGTGAAATTGTATTGGCGGATGTACCGGACGCCTGCCTTGGCGCTGACGGCTCGTTGGATATCTGTGCCGCCGGCACGGTTGCCATCAGCGGCCTGGACAGCTATTACGCCACCCGGCGCCTGCGCCGCATGGCCTATGCCAAACCCGAGATGCCCGCCAGATCCCTGGACTAAGGCGCAATTACGGCCGAGCCGTCAGGCGGCCGCTGCCCTGTCACCGCTGGTTTTTTCACCTTTCTTGTCTGTGCTGCCACCCCGCTTGGCCGCGGGCTGCTTGCGAGGGGCCCTGGCCCGGCTGCGCGGCTTGTTGTTCGCCAGATCGGCAACACTGAGCATGTCACGCTGCGCTTCGCGATCCGCCCGGGTGGGCGGCGGTCGACGCCGCGACGCCCGCGGCCGGCGGTATTCCTCGGGGTTGGGCCTTAAGTCACCGTACTCGAAGCGGTGCAGGATTTCCTCCATCGTGCGACTGATCTTGGTGCAGATGCGAATGGTCTCGATATTGGGGAAACAGGAGTGGGCCCCACCCTGCATCAGCGCCACCAGTTCCTGCTCGGAGAGGTGGGACAGGATCTTTGCCGGGTTATACCAGCGGAAACTGGGGACGATATTGATATCGCCGCTGTACTCCTGGTCCAGCAGTGAGTGGATGCCGTTCATCAGCAGATTGAATCGGGGCCAGTTGTCGCCCTTCTTCTGCGCCAGGCCGCGGTAAAAATTCAGCACCTCACGACCAATACCCACGCCCAGGCTGCCCAGTGCTGCCGTGAGGCCACTGGTCTTGCGATTGCCGCGCAGGAACGGAGTAGCGATGGGATTGACCATGCTGACAATGTAGTGGTTGGTGCTGTAGAGACGCGACAGGCGCTTGGCCGGGAGATCATCGGCAATGGAACCGTCCACCCACTTGCGGGTGGGCAGATAGGGCTGCGCCTCGCCGTGGACATTTTTCGCCATCAGCATGACTGGCGGAAACACGCCGGGGACCGCACAGGAGGCCATCACAGCCGAGCGCACATAGACGTTGGGTGAGGTGATGGCATTGAGCAGCCGCGAGCGCTGGTGTGTCTCCGCCGGCGCCACGGTGACGCTGATCTGGCGGCCGGTTTTTTCGTAGGCTTCCTGAAACGTCAGCTCCGGGATCAAGCGGGCAATGATGTTTTCCAGATCGTGGACGTCGATCTGGGGGTTGCGACCAAAGAACATGCGCGAGAACACGCTGGCCTCGCGCTCGGCCTCAAAGTGGACGTTGTCCGGGTCGAAAAAATGTTCCAGCTCAAGGTCGGTATGGGTTCCCACCACGCCGGC
>JBLRXF010000147.1:0-7729 GCA_047920875.1 Haliea sp.
CTCCACCGGTACCACGCCGTAGTTGCACTCGCCGGACTCGACCTGGGAGAACACGCCGTCAATGGTGTTCTGGGGCACGCAGATGGCCGCGTGGCCGAAATGCTTCAGCGCCGCGGCCTGGGTGAAAGTGCCCTCGGGGCCCAGGTAAGCCACCTGTAGCGGACGTTCCAGTGCCAGACAGGCGGACATGATCTCACGGAAGATATGCGCGACCGCAGGGCCCGCCAGAGGACCCTCGTTGCGCTCCATGATTCGCTGCAGAACCTGGGCTTCCCGCTCCGGGCGGTAATAGACCACCTCGGTCGCCGGCTCGCCGCGCTCCTGGGCGGCCAACACCTCCGCCAGTTTGATTTCGGCAACGCGCTGGGCACAGCCGGCACGGCGCTGGATCAGCGCCTGGATTTCCCGATCGATGGCGTCGATGTCCGCCCTGACCTGGTCAAGATCCCTGGTATCTCCCATCAAGCTGTCCGCCATCTCAAGCCTTGCGCTGCTCGAAGTCCTGCATGAACGCGATCAGGGCATCCACGGCCGCCTCCGGCACCGCATTGTAGATACTGGCACGCATGCCGCCCACAGAGCGGTGACCAGCGAGGTTCAGCAGGCCAGCGGTCTCGGCTTCCTGCAGAAACACCTTATCCAGGGCAGCATCCGCGAGGGTAAAGGGGACATTCATCAGCGAGCGGCTGGGCAGTTCCACGGGATTGGCGTAGAAGGCGCTGCTGTCGATGGCGCCGTAGAGCTTTTCTGCCTTGCGCCGGTTCATTGCAGCCATCGCCTCGAGGCCCCCGAGATCCTTGAGCCACGCAAACACCAGGCCAGCCAGATACAGGGCAAAGGTGGGTGGCGTGTTGTACATGGAATCGTTCTCGGCCGCCGTCTTCCAGTCCAGCATGACCGGGCAGCTCGGGCGCGAGCGGCCGAGCAGGTCGCGGCGCACGATCACCAGGGTGAGGCCCGCGGGGCCGATGTTTTTCTGCGCGCCAGCGTAAATGACCCCAAAGCGGGAGACATCCAGCGGCCGCGACAGGATGGTTGAGGACATGTCCGCCACCAGCGGTGCCGACACCTCGGGCACCCAGTGATACTCGACCCCGCCAATGGTTTCATTGGGGGTATAGTGCAGATAGGCAGCGTCGGCGGACAGCTGCCAGCTGTCGCGGGCGGGGATGGTGCTGAAGTTGCTGTTCTCGGCGCTGGCGGCAACCCTGGCGGCGCCAAAACGCTTACCCTCGGCTATCGCTTTTATCGACCACTGTCCGGTATTGACATAATCCGCACAGCCGCCTTCCGGCAGCAGGTTCAACGGCACTGCGGCAAACTGGGTGCTGGCGCCGCCCTGCAGAAACAGGACGGCGTAGTCGTCGGATATCCCCAGCAGCTCGCGCAGGGTGGCTTCGGCGTGTTCGGCTATGCCGACAAACTCCTTGCTGCGATGGCTCATCTCCATCACTGACAGGCCGCGGCCGTGCCAGTCCAGCATGTCGTTACGGGCGGTTTCAAGCACCGGCACCGGCAGGGCTGCCGGGCCGGCGCAAAAATTGTACAAGCGCGTCATTGCGGGTGTTTCCTCAGGTAGGCGGGAGCGCCGGACGCCTCATTCGGGGGCGTCGTCAGCCCCTTCAGTAGAATCGATTTCGGGTTCGGCAATGCGTTCAACGCTGACCAGGAATTCATCCGGGCGGGTGCGGATCACGCGCACGCCCTGGGTATTCCGACCCACCAGGGACACCTCTTCGGCCCGCGTGCGGACCAGGGTGCCCTGATTGGAGATCAGCATCAGTTCATCGCCGTCAAATACCTGCACAGCGCCAACCAGACGGCCGTTGCGGGCACTGGTGGACATGGCGATAACGCCCATATTGCCCCGGCCCTTGGTGGGGAACTCCGCCGCTTCAGTGCGCTTGCCGTAACCGTTTTCACTGACCGTCAGGATGCGACCACCCTCCCGCGGAACAATGAGCGAGATCAGCTGGTGGCCGTCACCCAGACGGATGCCGCGGACGCCGCGGGCGGTGCGCCCCATGGCACGCACATCCTCCTCGCGGAAGCGAACAGCCTTGCCCTGACTGGAAAACAGCATGACATCGCAGTTGCCGTCGGTGATGGCGGTACCGATCAATACATCGCCCTCATCCAGCTCCAGCGCCCGCAGACCGACGCTGCGCTGGCGGGAAAAATCGGTCAGGGCGGTCTTCTTCACGGTGCCGTTGGCGGTTGCCATGAAAATATACCAGCCCTCGGTATATTCATTGACCTGGAGAATGGAGGTAACGCGCTCGCCGTCTTCCAGCGGCAGCAGGTTGACCATGGGCCGGCCGCGGGAATTGCGCCCAGCCAGTGGTATCTGGTACACCTTGAGCCAGTACACCTTACCCATGTTGGTGAAGCAGAGAATGGTGGCGTGGGTGCTGGCGATCAGCAGGTGCTCGACAAAGTCCTCGTCCTTTACCGCGGTCGCAGTGCGGCCGGTGCCACCCCGACGCTGGGCCTGATAGTCGGACAGAGGCTGGGTCTTGGCGTAGCCGCCGTGGGAAATGGTGACCACCCGGTCTTCCTCGGTGATCAGGTCTTCCACGGTCAGGTCGTGCTGAGAGGCGCTGATAACGGTGAGGCGGTCATCGCCAAACTCGGTGACGATGGCTTCAAGTTCCTCGCGAATGACCAGCTTGAGGCGGTCTGGATCAGAGAGAATTTCCAGATAATCGCTAATCTCGCGCAGCTTCTCATCGTACTCGTTGAGCAGCTTTTCATGCTCGAGGCCGGTCAGGCGATGCAGGCGCAGGTCCAGAATCGCCTGGGCCTGGGCCGGGGACAGGAAGTACTGGCCATCGTGCAGCCCGTACTGGGGTTCCAGCTCGTCCGGGCGGCAGGCGTCGTCGCCCGCGCGCTGCAGCATGGCGGTCACTTCGCCCGGCGACCAGGAGCGGGCGATCAGGCCTTCTTTGGCCTCAGAGGAACTGGGCGAGGCCTTGATCAGCTCAATGATCGGATCGATATTGGCCAGTGCCACGGCCAGACCTTCCAGCAGATGGCCGCGCTCACGGGCCTTGCGCAGCAGGAAGACGGTGCGCCGGGTCACCACTTCGCGGCGATGGCGGATAAAGGCTTCCAGAATTTGCTTCAAATTCAGCAGTTTGGGCTGACCGTCAACCAGAGCCACCATATTGATGCCGAACACAGCCTGCAACTGGGTCTGGGCATACAGGTTGTTGAGTACCACGTCGCCGATCTCGCCGCGGCGCAGCTCAATCACCACGCGCATGCCGTCCTTGTCGGACTCGTCCCGCAGCTCGGAAATACCCTCGATCTTCTTTTCCTTCACCAGCTCGGCGATACGTTCGATCAGGCGCGCCTTGTTGAGCTGGTAGGGCAGCTCGTGAATGATGATGACATCGCGGCCCTTGGCCTCCTCGCGGATCACCTCGGCCTTGGCGCGCACATAGATGCGGCCGCGGCCGGTGCGGTAAGCCTGGATGATGCCGGCGCGACCGTTGATGGTGGCGCCGGTGGGGAAGTCCGGCCCAGGAATGTGCTCCATCAGCTCGTCGACGGTCAGCTCAGGGTTGCCCATCAGCGCCAGGCAGCCACTGACCACTTCGCGCAGGTTGTGCGGCGGGATGTTGGTGGCCATGCCGACCGCGATACCGGAGGAACCGTTGATCAGCAGGTTGGGTACCCGGGTCGGCATGACCGCCGGGATCCGCTCGGTGCCGTCGTAGTTGTCGACGAAGTCGACCGTTTCCTTGTCCAGGTCCGCGAGAATGGCGTGGGAGATCTTGCGCATGCGGATTTCGGTG
This sequence comes from Haliea sp., assembly GCA_047920875.1. Taxonomy (GTDB): domain Bacteria; phylum Pseudomonadota; class Gammaproteobacteria; order Pseudomonadales; family Halieaceae; genus Haliea. The sequence continues at coordinate 3,801 of JBLRXF010000147.1, forward strand.
TAACGCATGGCGGCGGCTGAATCACCGTCGACGGAGCCGAAGTTGCCCTGGCCGTCCACCAGCATGTAGCGCATGGAAAAGGACTGGGCCATGCGGACGATCGTGTCATACACCGCCGAGTCGCCGTGGGGGTGGTACTTACCGATCACGTCACCCACGATGCGGGCGGATTTCTTGTAGCCCTTGTTCCAGTCATTATTGAGCTCGTTCATCGCGAACAGCACGCGCCGGTGTACCGGCTTGAGGCCATCGCGTACGTCCGGGAGAGCGCGACCCACGATCACGCTCATGGCGTAATCGAGATAGGACTGCTTGAGCTCGTCCTCAATGTTGACGGGAAGAATTTCCTTGGCTAACTCACCCATGTACTACAGCTTCCTTTTATGCCTGCGATGAGCGTTCCGGGTACGGTGCGTGGAACGGCTCCGGGCGGTTGCCCGGCGGCTGGATACTGGCCTCGGCCAGCGCCCGGCGCAAGCGGAGAATTATACGGAATAAGCCGGGCTACCGCCATGTTTTTGCAGATTTTGGCGGCCGTTCGGGCTGTGATCGAGGAATTCCGGTTATACTTGCCAGCTTGCAAGTTGCTGCGGCCAGAACCTGCCTGAAGGGGCGCCGACAGCGTTCACGACAACCCCGGGCCGAGGCCTCATGACCGCACCAGCAGACACCGTCGACACCCTCCTGCACCCGGGCTGGATTGTGCCCATCGTGCCCACAGGCGCCGCACTTGCCGACCACAGCCTGGCCGTCAGAGATGGCCGCATTGTTGCCATTCTGCCACGGGCAGAGACCTCGCGAATAGTCGCCGGACAGGTGTTCGAGCTGCCCGGCCACGCGCTCCTGCCCGGCCTGGTCAATGCCCACGGCCACGCAGCCATGTGCCTGTTGCGGGGCTATGCCGATGACCTGGCGCTGATGCCCTGGCTGGAACAGCATATCTGGCCCGCCGAAGGCAGGCACGTAAGCGATGCCTTTGTCGCCGACGGCGTCGAACTGGCCATCGCCGAGATGCTGCGTGCCGGAACCACAACATTTTCCGACATGTACTTCTTCCCCGACGCCTGTGCCCGGGTAGCGCAGGCTCGGGGCATGCGCTGCCAGATCACCTTCCCCATTCTCGACTTCCCCACACCCTGGGCCCGGGATGCAGATGAATACATCAGCAAGGGCCTGGCACTGCGGGATACCATCAAACACAGCCCGCTGATCACTCTCGGTTTCGGCCCGCACGCGCCCTACACGGTAAGCCAGCCCACTCTGGCCCGGGTTGCCATTCTCGCCGCAGAGCTGGATGTGCCGGTGCAGATCCACCTGCACGAGACCCGCGGCGAGGTCCTGCAGGCCGTGGAGAGCAATGGCGAGCGGCCGCTTGATACCCTGCATCGCCTTGGCCTGCTCGGGCCTCGCACACAGTGCGTGCACATGACCGACCTGGGGGCACAGGACATCGCCCTGCTGGCCGAGACCGGCGCCCACGTGGTGCACTGCCCACAGTCGAACATGAAGCTGGCCTCGGGCGCCTGCCCGGTGAGCAAGCTGCTGGCCGCTGGCGTCAACGTCGCGCTCGGCACGGACAGCGCCGCCAGCAACAACGACCTCAATCTGTTCGGAGAAATGCAGACCGCCGCCCTGTTGGCAAAACTCACCACGGGCGATGCCAGCGCACTGCCCGCAGCCGCAGCGCTGACCATGGCGACCCTGGGAGGCGCCCGCGCCCTGGGGCTGGAGGAGCAGATCGGCAGTCTGGAGCCCGGCAAGCTCGCCGACATGATTGCGGTGGATCTCAGCGGCCCGGAAACCCAGCCCCTGTACAATCCACTCTCGCAACTTGTCTACGCCTGCAACGGCAGCCAGGTGACCCACAGCTGGATTGGCGGCGAGTTGAGATTGCGCGACCGGGAGCTGATCGGCTTTGATCTCGAGGCCCTCAGACAGCGCAGCAGCTACTGGCAACAACGGATTACAGGAACCCACGCATGACCGCACAAGCGAACGTCGACCCCCGGGAAATCGCCAAGTTCGAGGCCCTGGCCTCGCGCTGGTGGGACCGCAACAGCGAATTCAAGCCCCTGCATGACATCAACCCTCTGCGCGCCAACTATATCGACGAGCACTCGGCAGTGGCCAGCAAAACCCTGGTCGACGTGGGCTGTGGCGGCGGCATCCTGGCGGAGTCCATGGCCCAGCGCGGCGCGCGGGTCACGGGCATCGACATGGGCGAAGCGCCGCTGGCAGTGGCGCGCATCCACCAGCTGGAATCCGGCGTGGAGGTGGACTATCGGCAGACTACGGCCGAGGAACTGGCAGCGGAGCAGCCCGGCCACTACGAGGTGGTCTGCTGCCTCGAAATGCTGGAGCACGTACCCGACCCCGCCGCAGTCGTGGCCGCCTGTGCGGCGCTGGCAGCACCGGGAGCTTCCCTGTACTTTTCCACCATCAACCGCAACCCCAAGTCCTTTGTCTTCGCCATTGTTGGCGCCGAGTATGTGCTGAAGCTGCTGCCTGCCGGCACCCACGAATACAGCAAGTTCATCAAGCCCTCGGAGCTGGCGGCCTGGATCCGGGCAGCGGGGCTGAGCCTGGAAGGGATGACCGGCCTGACCTACAACCCTCTCAGCAAACAGTATCGCCTGCACCCCCGGGACGTCTCGGTGAACTACATGGTGCGGGCCCTCAAGCCGGCGGCAGCATGAGGCGCCCTGACCCGGCCGCGCTCCGGGCGGTCGTCTTCGACCTTGACGGCACCCTGGTGGACACTGCCAGCGAATTCGTGGTGGTGGTGCAGGCACTGCGCGCAGAACACGACCTGCCGCCCCTGGAGCCTGCACGCATTCGGGCCAGCGTATCCAACGGCGCTCGAGCTCTGGTCACTCTCGCTCTCGGCACAGTGGACACGGATCCAGCCTTCGAATCGCAGCGGCTGCGCCTGCTTGATCTCTACAGCGAAGTACTGGGCAGCAGCGCCCGCCCCTACCCCGGCATCGAAGCGCTATTGGCAGAACTGGCACAGCGCGGTATCGGCTGGGGGGTATCCACCAACAAACCCAGAGCCTATGCGGCCCCGCTGCTGGAGCACCTCGCACTGCAGCCGCCCCTGGGGAGCCTGGTGTGCCCGGACGATGTTATCGAACGCAAGCCGCACCCGGAGCCGCTGCTGCGCAACTGCCGCGAACTGAACTGCCAGCCTGAGCAGGCAATTTACGTGGGCGATCACCAGCGCGATATTGAAGCGGGCCTGCGCGCCGGCATGTTCACCGTTGCGGCGCTGTACGGCTATATTGAGGCGGACGACAATCCGGCCCTGTGGGGTGCGGATGCCAGCGTCGACTGCAGTACCGAATTACAGGACCTTATCCTGGCCCCTCACTGACCACCGGAGAACCCATGGACAGCCAGACCATTCCCAGCGACTACAAACCCGCACAGAACCTGCTGCGGGACAAAGTCATCCTGGTCACGGGCGCGGGAGACGGCATCGGCCGCGCCGCCGCGGAAAGCTACGCAGCTCATGGCGCAACGGTCGTTCTGTTGGGGCGGACCCAGGCGAAACTGGAAGCGGTTTACGATGCCATCGAGGCGGCCGGCGGCGCCCAGCCCGCCCTGTTCCCCATGGACCTCGCCAGCGCCAGCGAGACCGACTACGCGACCCTGGCAGAAGCCATGGACAGCACTTTCGGTCGTCTCGACGGTGTCTTGCACAATGCCAGCGTGCTGGGTGAAAGACGCCCAATTGCCAGCGCGAGCTGGACTGCCTGGGCGGAAGTCATGCAGGTGAACGTCAACGCCCAGTTCCTGCTGAGCAAGGCCCTGCTGCCGCTGCTGGAGCAGGCGCCGCAGGCCTCACTGATCTTCACCTCCTCCGGTGTCGGCCGCCGCGGCCGCGCCTACTGGGGAGCATACGCAGTGTCAAAATTTGCCACCGAGGG
>JBLRXF010000148.1:0-7700 GCA_047920875.1 Haliea sp.
GCCTTTTACTTTAGCTTTTTCACGTAATACCGGGTCAATCAGATGATAGTGGGCATCCCCCTCGTTCATGCTCATTGTGAGCCCCTTTTTTCCTCATCGTTGTTACCAGCGCTTGACCGACCCTGTGGCAGCGCGCTGTCTGTCACCCCAACCCACCTGGCCCCGCGCCCCTTGCCCGTCGGCGCAATCAGGCCTTCCTTCTTCATCGCACGCAGCACCAGCCGCACCATATCCCGGCTGACGCCGGGGCATGCCTCCTCGATCTCGGAGATCGAGAAGGGCAGGTTGCGCTTGAGGATCTCGGCCCGCACCCGGTCGCCCTTGGCCCCGCGCCCCCGTTCGATGGTGCCGACCCGTTCCTCGAATTCCTTATAGGCGCGCAGCAGGGCACCCCAGAAGTAGTCCAGCCAGGGCGCGACGTCATGCTCGGCCTCATGCCAGCCCTGGGAGCTGGACTCCAGGGTTTCGTAGTAGCTCTCCTTCGATTCTTCGAAGATGCGTTCAAGACTGATGAAGCGGCCTACGGCGTAATCGAAGTGGTAGAGCAGTTGCAAGGTGAGCAGGCGCGCCATCCGGCCGTTGCCATCCGGGAAGGGATGGACGCACAGGAAGTCGAGGATGCCCAGCGGTACCAGCACCAATGGGTCGGCGAGATGCTGATCCAGCGCGGCGCGATAATGTGCGATCAGATCCGTCATCGCCATCGGCGTGATATGCGCTGCCACCGGGCGGAAGCGGATGCGCGAACTGCCGTCCGGGTGGCGCTCAATGATATCGTTGTTGGTGGCCTTCCACTGACCGCCGGGTTGCGGCATGTAGCGATACAGCATGCCGTGCAATTGGAGCACCGTGCCCTCGGAAAAAGGCATTTGGTCGCCGCTCTCATGGATCAGTCCCAGCGCATCGCGGTAGCCTGCCACCTCCTGCTCGGAACGGCTCTTGGGCGCGGCATTCTTCAGCACCAACGATTTCAGTCGAGCGGGGGCGACAACTACACCTTCGAGTCGGTTGGATGACTCGGTGGACTCCACCACTGCGACCTGCCGCAAATCGCTCAGAATCTCTTGCGACTGAGCGACGTACAGGCGCTGCTTTCCCCGATATTCACCCAGAGCACGCAGCGATGCCAGTTGCTGCGTGTTAAAGCGCAGCCTTGCAAGGTAATCGGGCGAGAGTGAGTGCATGGGCTAGTCACAGTGCAGAAACGGGGTAATCCTACTCAATAACGGGGTATTACACCACTCCGTTACCCCAATTAGCCCCCGATTACCCCATTCGGCGCCGTATCATACCAAACGAGCTGTCGCGCCTATTTCCGGTGCTTGCTCACCAACTCATAGGCCGCCGTAATCTCCTGGGATTTTTCCGTGGCCACCTTGAGCATGTCATCCGGCACCCCGCGGGCAATCAGCTTGTCAGGGTGATTCTCGCTCATCAGCTTGCGGTAGGCCTTCTTCAGGTCGCGGTCGGACACCTCCGGGCTGACTCCGAGGGCGGCGTAGGCAGCGGCCAGCCGGTCGGGGCCACTGGCGGCGCCCTGGCCGCCGCCGGGACGATGGTGAAACTGCTCCTGGGCCTGGGCCATGCGCAGCAGCTGCTCCAGCTGCATCGGGTTGAAACCCAGCAGGCCGGCGATGTTGTCCAATACCCGGCGCTCTTCCGGCTCGATGCCGTGATCCACCAGCGCCAGCGATACCAGGAACAGGAGCAGGGTCTGGCGCAGCTGGGGCTGGCGGCCGCACAGTTCCAGAAAGGCCGCGACTGTTACCCGCACGTCGAATTCCGGCGCGGCGCCCTGCTTGAACAGGTTGATCGCGCGCTGGCGCTGGGCGGCATCCAGTCCCATCTGGCGTATCAGCAGCTCGGTGTGATCGACCTCCTGCTGGGAGATGCGCCCGTCCGCCTTGGCCATGTGGCCCAGCAGCAGGAAAATCGTTTCAAAGAAGCGCTCCTTCAGACGGGCGATGTTTTCCGGCGAATTGGCCTCCATGGTGCGGCGCAGGCCGCGGTCGAACTGGTGGCCGATAAATACCCCGATCAACAGGCCAATGGGGCCGCCCACCAGCAGGCCGATCAGGCCCGCCACCAGTTTGCCGTAGAACATGCAACTCCTGTCGCCCGCGAGCCGGGACACTGATTCACTGTGGGGAAGGTCAGTACCCGCATACAATGCGGGCCAAAGTGACTGTATACTACCGAGCTTTTTTAGAAACCGCGAACAGGTGTGACCGTGCCCACAGCCCCGACGACCTTCCAGGATCTGATTCTCACCCTGCAACAATTCTGGGCGGGGCAGGGTTGCGTGGTTCTGCAGCCCCTGGACATGGAAGTCGGCGCCGGCACCTTTCATCCGGCTACCTTTCTTCGCGCCATCGGCCCGGAGAGCTGGAATGCCGCCTACGTCCAGCCCAGCCGCAGGCCCACCGACGGCCGCTACGGCGAAAACCCCAACCGCCTGCAGCACTACTATCAGTTCCAGGTAGTGATGAAGCCGTCCCCGGCGGAGTTCCAGGACCTCTACCTGCAATCCCTGCAGGCGCTGGGCATCGACAGTGCCATACACGACATCCGCTTCGTCGAGGACAACTGGGAATCGCCCACCCTGGGCGCCTGGGGCCTGGGCTGGGAGGTCTGGCTGAACGGCATGGAAGTCACCCAGTTCACCTATTTCCAGCAGGCCGGCGGCCTGGAGTGCTACCCGGTCACCGGCGAGATTACCTACGGCCTGGAGCGCATCGCCATGTACCTGCAGGCAGTAGACAGCATCTACGATCTGGTCTGGGCCCGCGGCCCCTCGGGCACGGTCACCTACGGCGATGTCTATCACCAGAACGAGGTGGAAATGTCGCGCTACAACTTCGAGGAGGCCGACACCGACTGGCTGTTCGCCCAGTTCGACTACTGCGAGCGGGAGGCCCTGCGCCTGATCGAACTCAACCTGCCCCTGCCCGCCTACGAGATGGTGATGAAGGCCTCCCACACCTTCAACCTGCTGGATGCGCGCCATGCCATCTCGGTTACCGAGCGCCAGCGCTATATCCTGCGGGTACGCACCCTGGCGCGGGGAGTGGCGCAGGCCTATTTTGATGCCCGGGCGGCACTGGGCTTTCCCATGGCGGAGGAGCGCCTGCGGCAGGAAGTCCTGGCAGCGGCAAGCAAGGAGGCAAACACGTGAGCAACACCGAGACCCTGCTGGTAGAACTGGGCACCGAGGAGCTCCCGCCCCGCTCGTTGAAGACTCTGGGCCTCGCCTTTCGCGACGGCATTGTCGCTGGTCTGGGCCAGCGCCAGCTGACGCACGGCGCGGTGGAATGGTTTGCCTCCCCCCGGCGCCTGGCGGTACTGATCCGCGATGTTACCCTGCAGGCGCCGGACAGGGCGCAGGAGATCCAGGGCCCCCCCGCCGACAAGGCCCGGAACGAACACGGCGAGTGGACACCTGCCGCCCTGGGCTTTGCCCGCAAGCAAGGCCTGGAGCCCGATGCGCTGTCCGTGGTCGATACGCCCAAGGGCCCGCGGCTTTGCCTGCGCAGCACCGTGCGCGGCGCCAGCGCCCGCGATTCACTCAACGAGATTATCCACGACAGCATCCGCGACCTGCCAATTGCCAAGCGGATGCGCTGGGGTGCGTCCCGGGTCGAATTCGTGCGCCCGGTACACTGGGTCGTGGCCATGCTGGGCACGGATTCCGACCACGGCGAAGTGCTCGGCCTGCCCACAGGCAACAGCACCCGCGGTCACCGTTTCCACAGTGCCGGCAGGATCATACTGCAGCGGCCGGAGGACTATGTCGGCGCCCTGGCCGAGGCCCGGGTGATTGCCAATTTCGACGAACGTCGGGACATGATTCGCGCCCAGGTGGAAGTAGAGGCCAGTGCTCTGAAGGCCACAGCGGTGATTGACCTGGACCTCCTGGACGAAGTCACCGGCCTGGTGGAATGGCCCGTGGCCCTGACCGGCAATTTCGAGGAGCGCTTCCTCGCGGTGCCCGCAGAGGCCCTGATCTCTTCCATGAAGGAGCACCAGAAGTATTTCCACCTGGTGGACGACGAAGGCAAGCTGCTGCCCCACTTCATCACCATCTGCAACATCGAAAGCACTGACCCCATTCAGGTCATCAGCGGCAATGAACGCGTCATCCGCCCGCGCCTCAGCGATGCGGCCTTCTTCTTCGAGACCGACAAGAAACGGCCGCTGCACAGTCGGGTCGACGGCCTGCGCAATATCGTTTTCCAGCAGCAACTGGGGACGGTATACGACAAGTCGCGGCGGATTTCCGCGCTGGCGGGCAGGCTCGCAGCAATGCTGGGCAGCCCGATAGAGACGGCCGAACGCGCCGGCCTGCTCTGCAAAGCCGATCTCGGCACCGAGATGGTCCTCGAGTTCTCTGATATGCAGGGGATAGCCGGAGCGTACTACGCTCGGCATGACGGTGAGCCCGATAGCGTCGCGGACGCCATGGAGCAGCAGTACTGGCCGCGCTTTGCCGGCGATCGTCTGCCGGAAAACCTGACCGCCGTCGCCGTGGGCCTGGCGGATAGACTCGACACCCTGGTCGGCATTTTCGGCATTGGCCAGCCGCCCACGGGTTCCCGGGATCCCTTCGCCCTGCGCCGGGCCTCACTCGCGGTGCTGCGGATCCTGGTGGAAAAATCCCTGGATCTGGATCTGCGCGACTGCCTGAAACTGGCGGCCGCGGGCCATGCCGAGGGCACACTGGCGGCTGGCACCCCGGAACAGGTGCTGGAATACATGCTGGAAAGATTCCGTGCCTGGTACGAGGAGGAGTCGATCCCGGTCGAGGTCTTCCGCGCGGTCAGCGCCAACAGCCCCAGCCGGCCCCTGGATATCCAGCGCCGTGTCCATGCCGTACACGCCTTCAGTCAGCTGCCGGAAGCGGCAGCGCTGGCCGCAGCCAACAAGCGGGTGAGCAATATCCTCGGCAAGCTTGAGTCAGGTTTCGAATTCGGGGAGGTCGAGCCGCATCTGCTGCAGGATCCAGCAGAGCAGTCCCTGGCGGAGCACATGGCACTGCTGACGAACGTCAGCAGCGCGCATCTCGACAGGGGCGCTTACACAGAAGCGCTCAGCTGCCTGGCAGAACTGCAGGCACCGGTCGACGCCTTCTTTGAGCAGGTGATGGTCAATACGGAGGACGAGGCTCTGCGTCGCAACCGCCTCAACCTGCTGTACTCGCTGCGCCAGATTTTCCTGCAGGTTGCAGACATCTCCCAGCTGGTCGTCGCCCGCTGAGTCGCTGGGCTCGCCGATACGGTACACTGGCGGCGAGCCGCGGGAGACAGCATGCGAGAGATACCCATTACGGTGATTGATCCGTCCTGGATACTGCCCTTGGCGGCGCTTGCTGCCGGCCTTGCCCTGAGTGCCGCCACCGCGCTGGTCTTGCGGCTGCGCCAGGTGCAGCGGCACAACAGCGAGCAGGCGCAGCGCCTCGGACAGCTCGGCGACCGCCATCAGGCGCTGCGCAGTGAATACGACCAGCTGCTGTCACGCCAGCGGGAGCAGGAGCGGCAGCACAAGGCGCAGCTGCAGTTGCTGAACGCAAACCGTGAGCAGCTCAAGCTGGAGTTCGAGGACCTCGCCAACCGTATCTTCGAAACGCGGGGCAGACAGTTCAACGACAGCAGCCGGACAACGCTCAACGATCTGCTGCAGCCCTTCCGTGAGCAGATCACCGGCTTCCAGCAGCGTATCGACCAGGTTCACTCGGAGTCCCTGAAGGGCCACGCGCTGCTGGAGGGCGAGCTGCGCAAGGTGCTGGAGGTGGGCCTGCAGATGAGCTCCCAGGCCAGCAACCTGACCAGCGCTCTCAAGGGCGACAAGAAAACCACCGGCAACTGGGGCGAGGCGCAGCTGGAACGAACCCTGGAGCTGGCCGGGCTGGTGCCGGGGGAACACTATGAAACCCAGGCCGCCTTCCGCGACGATCAGGGGAAGCGGCGCCTGCCGGACGTGCTGATCAAACTGCCGGACAACCGCCACCTGGTCATAGACAGCAAGGTCTCCCTGGTGGATTACGAGGCTGCTGTCTCGGCGGAATCGGAAGAGCTGCGCCTGACACTGCTGGAGGGCCACGCCCGCGCTGTCCGCCAGCACGTCGACGACCTTGCAGGCAAGGCCTACGCCAACCTGCACGGGCTTGGCAGTCCCGATTTCGTACTCATGTTCATGCCGGTGGAGCCCGCCTGGATAGAGGCGATGAGGCACAACCGGGATCTGTTCAATTACGGGTACCAGCGCGGGGTAGTGCTGGTATCACACACCACCCTGATGCCCATCCTGCGGACCGTGGCCAACCTGTGGATCGTGGAACGAAGCAACCGGGAGGCGCAGGAGATCAGCCGCAGTGCGGGCGACCTCTACAACCAGGTTTGCACCGTGGCAGAGCGCCTGCAGCGGCTGGGCAACACGCTGCAGGCAGCGGCCAACCACTACAACAGTACGGTTATCAGTTTGAGCGGCAAACAGGGACTCGCGGGCAAGGTTGAGCGTTTCCAGGGTCTGTCCACCACCACCAGCAAAACCATGCCGGCGCTGGAACCTCTGCACCTGGATATCGATACGGATCGCCTCGGGTTCGGCGCTGAAGAGGCCGGGGAGTCAGACTCCACCGATTCCGTAAAGGGCCCTGCCGGCTGACTATCAGGCTACGTCTTCCGCAGGTCGTCGCTGGCCGTCGCGGGCGACCATGCGGATGGTCCTTTGACAGGTCTCCAGCCAGGTGCCGGCTGGCTTGGTTTGCAGCACCCGCACACAGCCGCGCTCAGTGACGCAGGCGATGCTGGTTTTGTTTGGCGTCCAGTCGTCCTCTGAAAGCCGCGGTTTGCGCTTGCTGTAGAACCAGAGGCCACGACGGTCCTGCATAACGTAACGCGCTTCTTCGGGCAGATACACCTTGCGCCCGTCAATCATGGCAAAGACTTCCAGCTCATCGCTTTGGTTGCAGCCCAGTACAGCGGTAGGAGTAACGGTCAGCATGCCAGCCCCCTTTCATAGCAGTCCCGTCAGTTAAGGACAGCACTCAACAGCTGGCAATCCGGTGACACGCGTTTTTCATGGCAGATTTACCCATCACGCCCTGAAAAGGCCATTTTTTTACAGCAGGAGCGGTGTTTTTTCCGGTTTTTCGGGATTATCTGCCAGAATTTTACCGGTCAGCGTGTGGCGCCGGCGCGTGCAAACTCCGCTGCAGGGCGCCGAGGTCTGGCACCAGGCAGGTCTTGCCCGCCAAAGCGAAGACCGCCAGCGCATCAACGCAGGCACTCGCATCCTCTGCAGGCTCCGTCGTATCCGCTTCAGTCAACGGCAGGTAGGCGAGGGGCTGGTTGCGCAGACTGATCGCCCAGTAGTCACCGGCCAGATCATCAAGACCGAGCATGACCGCATAAATGCCACCGGTCTGCTCCGCCGTCACAGGCGGATACAGGGGCAGCTCGCGACCGCGCCAGCGTAGCCGGTGCGAGTGCACGTCGCCCTTGGCAAGCACTTCCGCGACGCTGTTCAAGGGTACCGCCCAGGTTTCCCCGCTGCTGCATGGCAGCAGCACACAGGGCAATGGGGGTGCGGCGTACTCTGGACCCATCTCAGGGCAGCTGCAGGGGATGGCCGGTAAGCTGGGCGATCTGCCCCACCAGCTGCGAGAAATTAAAGGGCTTGCCCATGTAGCCATTGCAACCGGC
>JBLRXF010000149.1:0-7690 GCA_047920875.1 Haliea sp.
GGCGGTGAACAGGGTGCTGTTTGCCAGGATGTGTGCGCCGTCCTCCACGCTCCATTCCAGGGTTACCCCGGGATCTACCTGCCGGAACACGGCGTCTACCCAGGCGCGGCCGCAGAGGATGCCGTCCTCGCGGGTGATCACCCGGGCGCTGGCGTGGGTCGAGGCCGGAATCAGGGCGGCTGTGATATCGCCGCTGCCGATATCCTCTGCCAGCGCAGCGCGCACAGTGTCCTGAATGTCGGTATCGGTGAGCGCGGGCATGGCGGGGTGATTCCTGCTGTTGGAGGTGAACGGTGTGAGCGCGGGATTGTAGCAGCAGACACGGTCTGCGTTGAGCCCCCGGCGACGCTCGTCTATGATGGCGGCGAAAGGGGCGGGCAAAGCATGCACTACACATTCCACCAGGGTTGGCTACAACAGGCGCGGCGCGTGACCTCCCCCAACTTCGGGCCACGGCCCGAGGGCGCAGTACCCGAGCTGATCGTCATCCATAATATTTCCCTGCCGCCGGGTTGTTTTGGCGGCGACGAAGTGGAGCAGCTGTTCTGCAACTGCCTGGACTGGAGCGCCCACCCCTATTTTGAGGAAATCCGCGGTCTGCAAGTGTCGGCCCACTTTCTGCTGCGGCGCTGCGGTGAGCTGGTGCAGTTTGTGGCGGTCGATGACCGCGCCTGGCATGCGGGTCTGTCCTGCTGGCGCGGGCGCGACAACTGCAATGATTTCAGCATCGGCATTGAGTTGGAGGGCAGCGATGAACTGCCCTACGCGGATGCCCAGTATCGGACCCTGGCAGCACTGACCCGGGCCCTGTTCGCGCACTATCCCGCGCTCGATCGGGAGCGGCTGGTCGGGCACGCCGACATTGCCCCGGGTCGCAAGACCGATCCGGGCCCCGCCTTCGACTGGCCGCGCTATCGCGCCAGCGTGGCCCCCCCAGGAGAGCAGGCATGAATTTTCTCGCATTGCTTATCGCCCTCACTCTGCGCCAATTGTGGGGCGCCGAGAGCTGGCTGCACCGGGATGATTGGTGGCGGGAGTGGCGTCAGCGCGTCCTTGGTCTCGGTCTGCTGCCCTGGGTGCAGCTGGTACTGAGCGTTGGTTTGCCGCTGTTGCTGGCACTGTTGCTGCTGGATCTGTTGCGGCCGCTGCTGTTCGGCCTGCTGTGGATTGTCGCTGCCGCGCTGCTGCTGCTGTACGCTTTCGGCCGCGGTGACTTCCACGCCCGTATCGCCCGCTATCGCGACTACTGTGAGCGGGGCAATCGCGAGGGGGCGTGGCTGTATCTGCGTGAGGAGCTGCACGCAGGGGATCCCCGGGAAGTCGACCCGGGTCTGGAGCCGGAGGCGCTGCATCAGCAATTGCAGGCAAGCCTCTACTACGATGGCTTTCAGCGCTGGTTCGCGGTGGTGTTCTGGTTTGTGCTCCTTGGGCCGGTCGCGGCCCTGGCGTATCGCCTGCTGCAGCTGTGCCGCGACGCCGGTGACGGGGAGGGGCCGGCAGTGAGCCTGCTGTTCCTGCTGGACTGGATCCCCGTGCGCCTGCTGGTGGCTACCTTCGCCGTAGCGGGAGATTTTGTGCGCAGCCGCGACGAGCTGGTGGCAGCCCTGTTCGATCCCTGGGCCGACAGCTCTGCCCTGTTGCTGGCGGTAGGCAATGCGGCGGCGGGCGCCGCTGCGGATGACCCAGCCTCGCAACGTGCGGCTGCCGAGGTGACCGCGCTGGCGGACCTGCTGACCCGCAGTACTGTGGTCTGGGTCGTGGTCATCGCAGTGTTTGAGATCCTCGCATGACGGGTACTGCCGGGCCGGTCCTCGTCAAATTCGGCCAAAGCAGGCAAGCAGGGAAGACCCCTGCTAGACTTTGCGCATCGTAGGGTTGTCCTTAGCAGCACAGGTGTGCCTATGCCGGAATATTCCCGCACGGACGCGACGCTGCCCTCGGTGTTTGCCAGTCTTGCCGTAATCAGGACCGCATCGCCCGGGTAGTGACCATTGTCTTTCATCCCGATCCCCGCCGCATTGGCGAGCGCTGGCTGGTTCCCGAACGAAGTTCCAGGGCCCTGGTGCTGGGGCGGCAGCAGCCGCTGTTCAGTGTCGGCACAGAGGGCAATCCCCAGCCGCTCAATGATCCCCATGTCAGTCGCCAGGCACTGTCGCTGGTTTTCAGCGATGCCGGAGTCAGCATTACGCCGCTACCGGATGCCTGCCGCTGTCGCGTCGATGGCAACTGGATCAGCTCAGTTCAAACCCTCGATCGCGCGGCACTGCGTCGCGGTATATCGCTGCAGCTTGCCCACAGCGTGGTGCTGCTCTTGCGCGAGCAGCGGGTGCCCCCGGAGGTGCCGGCCAGGGTCCTGGAGGCGGCAGGGGGAGCCGCCCTCTATGGCAGCAGTTTCTGCATGCAGTCCCTGCGTCAGCAAATTGCCCGGGTGGCGGAAAGTGGCCTGGATGTGCTGATTCGCGGCGAGACCGGCAGCGGCAAGGAGCTGGTGGCGCGCGCCCTGCATGCCAATAGCGAGCGTCGTGCGGGACCGCTGGTGGCGGTGAACATGGCGGCCATTCCCGCGGGCGTTGCCCCCGCTGCGCTGTTTGGCAGCGTTCGCGGCGCATTCACCGGGGCCGAGCGCAACAATCGCGGTTATTTCCAGCAGGCCGAGGGCGGCAGTCTGTTCCTCGATGAAGTCGGTGATACCTCAGAGGATGTGCAGCCCCAGCTGCTGCGCGCCCTGCAGGAGCGCGAGGTGCAACCGGTCGGAGGCAAGCTGGAGAAAGTGGACGTGCGGGTCATCTCCGCCACCGACGCCGTTCTGGAGGGGCCGGGCAGCAGCTTCCGCAGCGCCCTGCGCCACCGTTTGGGCAGCGCCGAGGTGGAGGTGGCGCCCCTGCGGGCGCACCCGGAGGATATCGGGGAGTTGCTGTGTCACTTTATCAGTCAGGCCTGCAGCGAGACCGGGCGTGCAGCGCTGCTGCCGGAGCCTGGCACGGATGACATGCGGATTGCCCAGTGGGCGGAACTGTTTCATCTCTGCCTGCGCCATGACTGGCCAGGCAATGTCCGCGAGCTGGCCAATTGTGCGCGCCAGGTAGTGCTCGACAGCGACATCGGCATCCGAGCTCCCGCGCTGCTGTTGCGACCGGCGGCGGCTGCCGTGGCAGAAGAGCCCGTCGAAACGGGGGTGCCGGCTCCTGTTGAGCTGGGTGACGACGCGCTGCGGGCGCTGCTGGAGCAGGAGGGGTACGAGGTGACCGCGGCGGCGCGGCGCTCGGGCATGACTCGTCAGTCTGTTTACCGGCGCCTGCCTGAGCTTGGCCTGCGATTGGCCGGGCAGCTGCCTGAGGCAGAGCTGCAGCGGGCGCTCGCGAACACTGACGGGGACGTCAAGGCGGCGGCCATGCTGTTGCGGGTATCGGCGGTTGCCCTGCAGAACCGCTTGCGCAATCGCCATCCTGATGCTGGTAGCGAACGGTGAGTGTTGAGGACCGGATTGGCCCCTATCGCATTCTGCGACTGATCCGGCGCGGCGGGCAGGGTTCGGTATTCCTGGGGTTTGATGCTCGCCTCAACCGGCGCATTGTCGCCAAGCTGTATCCCTTGCCTGCTGATCCGGCGCGTAGCAAACAGGTGTTGCAGGAGGCACAGCTGGTGGCGGGGCTGGACAGCCCGCGGGTGGTGAAGATCTATGACGTGATTGTGGGCGACACCCATCTGGCCATGATCATGGAGTATGTTCCCGGTTGCGATCTGGAAGAACTGCTTGCCTGTCGCGACCTCTCCCTCGCCAGTATTCTGTCGGTGGCCACCGATGTTGCTGCGGCCGTTGCCCTCGCGCGCCAGCAGCGCATCGTCCACGGTGACCTCAAGCCCAGCAACGTGTTGGTGACCACGGAAGGGCGGGTCAAACTCACGGATTTCGGTATTGCCCGCGCTCAGGGCAGTGCCCACAGTCGCAGCGGGAGTCCCTCCAGCCTGTCGCCGGAGCAGTTGCAGGGGAGGCCGCTGGACGTGCGCTCGGACCTGTTCGCACTCGGCTGCCTGTTGTACCGAATGCTCTCGGGGCAGCATCCTTTTCTGCGCGACGGTGTCATCGATGCGGCAGACCTGTTGCGCGGCGCACCGCCCCTGCCGCCAACCCGCAGCGACGGAACCCCGATACCGGCGGCGTTCTGTTCTCTGGTGACTGACTTGCTCGCGGTGGATCCCGAACAGCGGCCGCAGAACACCCATGAGGTGCGCCAGCGCCTGCATGACATCGGCTCGAGTCTGCCGCGAACACTGAATTTTCCGCTGGCAGACGAGGCCCGCCCAGCCTTCCGCGAGGAAACTGCGGACGAGCTGCCCCTGCAGATTCCGGGAAGCCTGCGCCATCAGGGTCGCTCCCGCATGCCCTTGCGACCCGGACAGTGGTCGCTGTTCGGCCTTGGCCGCGACTGGCGTAGAGGCCAGTGGCTGGCCGTCGCTGCGGCGCCGCTGGTCCTGTCTGGCGCCCTGCTTGTCTGGCTCTGGCCTGCCAGCTATCGCGTGCATGTGCCCCTGCCGGAAGTGATCATTGAGTCCGGTGCCGAGCTGCCCGAGGGGCGCAATATGGCCTGGCTGCTGGGGCAGGTCAGGGACCAGGCCCTGCAGATTGAGCCTGGCCTGGTGTTCAGCGGTGAGCTGCCGCCATTTCGCTCCCGCACTCTGGATCGCAGCTTCGCGGCCCTGCAGCAGCCGCCGCCAGAGCAGCTGCGCATAGCACTGTACTGCCAGCAGGCCTGGTGCGTGCTGGGTCTGGAGCGGGAGCGCGCAAGCTGGCGCCACTATCGCCAGGCGCTGCTGCTGACCAATGCGCCCGCCGAGCACTGGCAGCAGCTGATTGGCCTGACGCTCACGGAATTGTTTGCTGCGGATGGCTGAGAATGCGGCTTACCGGCGGACAGTGACGCTGCTCATATTCTTGACCGCCGCCAGCAGTGCCGCATTGCCGGGCGCCTCAATGCCATGCCGCCGGCCCTGTTCCAGCAGATAGCCGGTCAGATAGTCGATTTCGGTTTCCCTGCCCGCCAGCACATCCTGCAGCATCGAGGAGCGGTTGTTGGCCGTGGCCCTGATGACCGCCATGACCTGTGTCTGCAGATCGCTGACCGCCTGTGCCTGGCCGGCAGCGATGCCTATTGCCCTGACTTCAGCGCATAGCTTTGCCACCAGCGCCGTCAGTTCCGGCCGCTCAGCCAGATCGCCGTTGCGGCAGCGGTACAGGGCGGTGAGGGGATTGATGGCGCAGTTGATGGCCAGTTTGCGCCACAGCACCGTGTCGATGTCGGAACTCCATGCGCACTGGATGGGCAGCTCGCGCCAGACCCTGAACCAGTCCGGCGCCCTCGAGCGTCCCGGCTGGCCGATCAGTGTGCTGCCGTGGCCGCCGTGGCAAATGGCGCGGCGGCCTTCCCGAAACGCCCCTTCGGTGGTGCTTCCAGGGTAGCAGTCGAGCTGTGGCCAGCGCGCCTCTACCTGCTGCTGATAACCGAGGCCGTTGGCGAGCAGGACCACGACGCAGCCGGGTGCCAGCCGGTGGGCAACACCGGCAATGGCAGCAACAATGTCCTGGGCCTTGGTGCACACCAGCAGGTGGGTAATTGCGCCGCTGTCGGCACTGGCGGAAACGTCAAACCGGAAGCTGAGCAGCTGCTCGCAGCGGCGCAGGCTGATGGTGCTGGTGCCCCGAACCAGATCCGGGTCGCCCGCCCGCAGCAGCAGCGTGCAGGGCGTGCCGGCCCCCTGCAGCAGGCTGGCGAACAGGCCCCCAATCGCGCCCGCGCCGAGAACGTACCAGTGCTGCACCGGGGCGTCAGCGTTGGACGGGGATTGCAAAGCGGCGCGGGCAGATTACCATGGGGCTCCTGAATGAATCGGCGAACCGGGGCCATGCACTATGCCATCTTTTGACGTTGTATCGGAAGTCGACCTGCACCAACTCACCAATGCGGTCGACCAGGTTTCCCGCATTATCGGCAACCGCTTCGACTTCAAGGGGGTAGACGCCGGCTTCGAGCGTGAGGAGCGCACGGTCGCCATGCATGCGGAGGCCGAATTCCAGCTGACCCAGATGGAGGACATGCTGCGCAGCGCGCTGATCAAGTGCAATATTGATCCGGAAGCGATGGAGGTTGGGGAGCCAAGCGTTAGCGGCAAGTTGGTGAAGCAATCCATCAGCCTGCGTCACGGATTGGACAGCCAGCAGTGTAAAACCATCGTCAAGGCCCTGAAGGAGGCCAAGCTCAAGGTGCAGGCGCAGATTCAGGGCGATCAGGTGCGGGTAACCGGCAAGAAGCGCGATGATCTGCAGGAGGCGATTGCTCTGCTGCGGGTCAGCCCTGTCGGTCTGCCGCTGCAGTTCACCAACTTCCGGGACTGACTGCAGGGCCCCGGCGCTCTCAGCCGGGAGGCAGCGCGTTCAGCCGGGATTCAAGGATCTTCCTTTTGCCTGCCAGATAGTGCGGGGAGGGTGGTTCCGGCGCGAGCTGGTACCACAGCAATTCCAGATAGCGATAGGCACATTCAAAACCGTGAAAACGCGCCTGTTCACCTGGCAGCGGCACTCGACCCAGGTAGGCTTGCAGCAAGGCGGCAACGGCTGTCCCTGGCCATTCGTCGCCGGCAGTCACCGCGGCCAGGTCGAACCAGATGGGCCCCATCGCCGCATATTCCCAGTCCACCGCCCACAGGCGGCCACCGTGGTGCAGACGGTTGGCGCGCAGCAGGTCATTGTGGCACAGCGCGAGCGGCCCGCTGCTGGTCGCCAGCCGCGGCAGCAGCCTGGCCATTTGCGCAGCCACAGGACGCAGGGATTGCCAGCCTTCCGGCTGGCTCTGGCGAAGGCCGTGTTCGCTGCGCCGGCAACGCTCGGCCAGATCCAGCCGGGTGTGAACCGCGGGCAGCGTGTGGATGCGCTGCAGCAGCAGAGCCACGGCTGCCGGCTCGTCCGGCTCGGCATCGCCCGTTACCAGGTAGTCACAGACCAACGCGCCCAGCTCCGGGTTGCAGTAGCGCGGCCCGGGTGCAATACCCGCCGCGTGGGCCCGCTGCAGAATACGCCATTCCAGCTGTCGACTGAGACCGTTGGCCGCGGGATTGATGCCATCAAGACGCAGGACGAAGCGCTGCTCGCCGCTGGCCAGCAGGAAGCTGTGGTTGCTGAGGCCGCGTCCAAGCGGCTGCAGCACCCTGGGCGCCTCCGTCAGCGGTGCTGCCAGCTGCCAGTGGCGCCACTGTCCCAGGGCCTGTTGCAGCCTCAGGCTGACTGGAGCCGGTACTGTCGCAGCCATCTGCGGTAGCCAAAAACAACGATGATGAGATAGACCGCGAACAGTGCTGCGGTCAAGGTCAGGCCCCGTTCCAGATAGAGGTAAATGGAGGCGCTGTCGATCACCAGCCAGTACAGCCAGTTCTCCAGAATCTTGCGCGCCACCATCCACGTGGTGAGGATACTGCCCCAAGTGGTAAACGAGTCCAGGTAGGGCAGCGCTGCATCCGTATACTGCGCCAGCAGGAAACCGCTGCCGGCGCTGGCGGCAATGACAGCGGTGACGGCCAGCAGGTGCGCGATATTGGCGGCAATCATGCTGGCTCCGGAGCCTCCCTTTGCATTGATGACGGCCGTCAGGTGAGCCGTGTGCCGCGACGCCTCCGCCATCCGGTCGCGCATGAGTTTCTG
>JBLRXF010000150.1:0-7621 GCA_047920875.1 Haliea sp.
CTCGCAGATCATCTTGTTGGTCAGCTTGGCACGGGGGTGCGGCGCGATGATGATGGCGTTGCGGCCCTTGACGGCGGAAATCGCCTTGATCACCGGCGTCGCCTCCGGGTTGGTGGAGGGTGACAGGGCGCCAATGACACCGACCGGCTTGGCGATCTTGATGATATTGCGAACCGGATCCTCCTCGATCACGCCAACGGACTTGTCGTTGATGATGTCCATCAGGGTGGCGCGGGTCTTGCGGTGAATCTTGAGGAACTTGCCGTCGTAGTTGCCCAGCTGGGTTTCCTCGACAGTGAAGTGCGCGATCTTCTCGGAGACCTCCTCCCGCGCCACCGCCCACACCATGGCGGTGATCAACTCGTCTACCTGCTCCTGGGTGTAGTGCTCGATGGCCGCCTGCGCTGCCCGGGCCCGCGCCATCATCGCGGCGATTTCCTGCTGGACTTCGTTAACTGCCTGAACTTCCTGGGCTTTAGCCATGACTCGCACTCCTGTCGTGCTGCTTGCGGATAAGGAATCCCGGCCCCCTGCCTGCAGCCGGAATTTTTATAGTAGCCGGTAAGCATACTGACCGGGGAGCTTCGGGCAAAGGGACTAAATTGCGATTGATATGGACTATTTTGCGGCACTATTGGCGATTTAGGCCGTGAACTGCCCAATAAAGATGCCAAACTCCGGTGCTGGCAACGCCTTGCTGATGAGCCAGCCCTGGACATCACAAGCACCCATGGCAGCGACAATACGCAGCTGCTCGGGGGTCTCCACGCCCTCCACCACGATCTCCATGCGCAGGGCACGCGCCATCTGGAAAATGGCGGAGACCACGGCAGCCTGCTCGTCATCCCGGTCTATGCCGGCGACAAACATGCGGTCGATTTTCAGGCTCTGAACGGGCAGTTTCACCAGATAATGCAATCCCGAGTAACCGGTGCCGAAGTCGTCAATAGCGATGCGCACACCGAGCGCACGCAGGTCCTGCAACCAGTGGACGGTGCTGTCAATGTCCTGGATAAGGCTGCTTTCAGTCAGCTCGAACACCAGATGCCTGGCGGCAGCCGGATTAGCCTCCAGCACCTGGCGGGTGCGGTCCAGGAAAGCCCGATCGCGGACCTGCAAAGGCGACACATTGATGGAAAGGTCAAAGGACTCCGGCAGCTGGCCCGCCCAGGCCGAAAGCTGCCTGACCGCCGATTCCAGCACCCAGTCACCGATGGGGAGGATAAGGCCGGTCTCCTCCGCCAGGGGAATAAACCCGTCCGGGTAGCGGAGCCCGTCCGGATGGCGCCAGCGCAGCAGGCACTCGGCGCCCACAACTCGCTCCAGCGCACTGTCCACCAGGGGCTGGAAGTGCAGCTCGAATTCGCTGTTTGCCAGGGCTGCACGCAACTCCGACTCCAGCTGCAACCTGGAGAACACCTTGTGATTGTGCGCCTCGGTATAGAAAGCGTAGCGGTTCCTGCCGGATTGCTTGGCGTCGAACATGGCCGTATGCGCGCGCTGTACCAGGAGGTCAAAGTGGGCGCCGTCATCGGGATAAACCGAGATGCCCATGGACGCGGTCATGCTGAGCCGGACCGCGTCGGGCAGTTCGCAGGGCTCGGCGATGGTGGCGAGAAGACGATCAGCAACCCTCGCAGCATCGAGAGGGTCGGAGAAGTCACCGAACACAACCACGAACTCATCGCCGCCGAAACGCGCCAGCTGGATGCCAAGGTTCTCCAGCCCCAGGCGCTCATCCCTGGCAACCAGGTCGCAGGGGCGCACGGTGTTCGCGAGGCGCAAGGACACTTCGCGGATGAGACTGTCTCCTGCCGCCGGGCCGAGGGTGTCATTGATATGACGGATACCGTCGAGATCCAGCATGCACACGGCGCAGCGCTGCCCCTGCCGCTCGGCCCGGGCCAGCAGCTTCAACGCCTGTTGTTGCAGCAGACGACGGTTGGCCAGGCCGGTCATCTCGTCGTAGTGTGCCAGGCGGTGCAATTCCTGCTGGATGCGCTGGCGCTCACTGATGTCTTGCAGGATAGCGATGAAAACCGGAGGGTCATCGTCTTCCGAGTAGAGCAAGGTGCCTTCGGTGGGATAGACGGATCCATCCTTGCGCCGCATCTGCAGGCAAAACTTACCCTGCTGCCGAGGCCGCACCGGACTGAGCAGGCGCTCCAGCTCTTGCACCGAACCCTTGTGCAGCAGTTCGGCAAAATTCCTGCCCTGCAGTTCAGCCTTACTGTAGCCCAGGTTGCGGAGCGCGCTGATATTCTCATCCAGCAGGACATGGGTATCGACTGAAAACACGAGGATTTCGTCCGGGGACTGGTTGACAACCCGGGCAAAGCGATCGGCAGAACGCTGAATGGCGACAACACCGGCGGCCCGCAGCGCAAAGCGGGCACGGTAGGCCAGCGCGGACCAGTTCACCGGCTTGGCAACGAAATCCCAGGCACCGATGGCAAAGGCCCGCTGTTCCGCATCCGCTTGGTCAAGGTACGTAATCACAATGATGGGGGTGTTCTTGAACCGGGGCCGACGGCGGATCTCGCGGCACACTTCAAAACCATCCATGCCCGGCATGATGATGTCGAGCAGGATGATGTCCGGCACGATCTGTTCGATTCTTGCCAGCGCGTCGATACCATCCGGGGCCGTGACGACCGTATAGCCCTCGGAGGCGAAAAAGGTTTCCGCAAGCAACAGGCTACCGGGATCGTCGTCGACCGCGAGCATGACATGGCCGGAGCCCGCCTGCTGGTCGTGCACGCCCAGTTTGGCTGGCGTGATTAGCGAGTTGTTGATAGCAGCCAAAACTCCATCAAGGACACCGTGGCGTAAGCCCTGAGTGTGCGGCGGCTCATGGCGCCTGTCAACCTGTCCATGTTTTGACCATAAATATTGGGCACGCCATCCTGCGAAAAAGCGGGTGCCCAGGGAGGCCAGCTTGAACTAGACTGTCCGCTCCCAAGCAGCACTGCACAACGGACCTCGCCATGCCCCGCAAGACCCTGGCACTGCCCGAACGCTTTATTTTTGCGACCCACTACGACGTGCTCTACACCGATGTGAATAGCGCCAACCACCTGGGTGCGGAGCGCTTGCTCTCTATTGCCATGGAGGCACAGCTGCGCTTTATCCGCCAGCTCGGGCACAGCGAAGCCATTGTCTTCGAGGAGGCAGGGCTGATCATGGCCCACGCCGAAACCGCTTATCTGGCCGAGGCGGACTACGGCGACCGGCTCAAGGTGGAGCTGGGAGTCCGGGACATCGAGACCAATAGCTTCCAGTTTGTCTACCGCGTCAGCAAGGACACCAACGGCATGGAGGTTGCCCGGGTCGCAACCACGCTGCTCTTTTTTGACTACCAGCAGCGCAAAGTGGTGCCGGTTCCGGCGGCCTTCCGGGCCCAGGTGCAGGCGTAGCATGGCCTGGCTGACCCTCACCATGTCCCTGGGCGGCCTGGGACTGCTGTTGCTGGGCATGGGCATGATGACCGACGGACTCAAGGCAGCCGCAGGCAACTCTCTGCAGGCGTTCCTGGAACGCTCCACCAAAACCCGTCTGCGGGCAGCCCTGGCCGGCTTCGGCATTACCGCCCTCGTGCAGTCCTCCAGCGCGGTCATCGTCGCCACCCTGGGTTTCACCAACGCAGGCATGCTGCGCCTGAAGCAGGCGGCCTGGGTAGTGTTCGGCAGCAACGTGGGCACCACCATGACCGCCTGGATCGTGGCCCTGGTCGGTCTGCGGATCAAGGTGGAGCTGGTCGCCCTGCCGCTGATTGGCATCGGCATGCTGCTCAAGCTGTTTTTCAGCAAGGGTCGCAGTGCCAACGTCGGTGTGGCCCTGGCGGGCTTCGGCCTCTTGTTCCTGGGACTGGGAATGCTGCGCGATGCCTTCATCGACGTTGCGGACTGGATCCCCATAGACCAGCTCGGAACCGAGGGCATGACCGGCATCATCCTGGGCGTGCTGTTCGGGGCGCTGTTGACCGCGCTGATTCAATCGTCCTCTGCGGCACTCGCGATCATTCTTACCGCCTCGGTCACCGGGGTGCTGACTCCGCTGCTGGGCGCCTCGCTGGTGATCGGCGCCAATATCGGCACCACCGCTACCAGCCTGCTGGCGAGCATCGGGGCTACGGCCAACGCCCGCAGGCTGGCCCTGGTGCATGTCACTGAGAAGGCGCTGACCGCGGTGATTGCGCTGATTCTGCTGGTGCCGCTGTGGTGGATCTCGGAGCAGCTCGCCGGCGGCGCCGGACGCACGAACATCAGCACCGGGCTGGCGCTGTTCCACACGCTGTTCAACCTGCTGGGGCTGCTGCTGATGTGGCTGCTGGCAGATCGCCTGCTGCGACAGGTGGAACGCTGGATCAAGCAGCCGGAGCTGAGCTCGGAAAAACTGCGCTACCTTGACGACACCGTGCTGTCTCTGCCAGCGATGGGTGTCAGTGCCATGCACTCGGAGATCAAGCGGGTCTTCAAGCAGCTGTTGGCGCGCGGGGGCCAGATTATCGACCCGGCGAGGGAGCCGGCACCCGAGGAAAGCATCCGCACCGGCATCCTGCTGGCAGCGATCGCTGACTACGGCAACCGCATCGGCGCCCAGAATCTCGGGGACGGCCTGTCAGAAACCTTCCTCAACCTGAACTGGGCGAGAGAAGAGTGCGTGCAGCTGCGGGACTTGCTGCTGGAGCTGGCGGACCTGCCGCAAGCAGATATCAACGCTGCACTTACGCCGGCGCTGCAGGAAGCCTTTCTGGGCCTGATGCGCAGCGGGGAGCTGAAGCAGCTGGACCTGGAGCACCGCATTCTGCGCCTGCAGGAGGTCAAGCGTTTACGCCGGCAGCGCCGCGCCGAACTGCTGGGACAGATTGGCAGTGGTCTGCTGACTGCGCCAGATGCCACGCGGTTGCTGCATATCGTCGGCCTGTTCGAGGACAGCGCCAAGCGCATCCTGCACATCGCCGAAGTCATCTACCCGGAAACGGAACCAGAGCCCAACCAACCATGATGGACCTGACATGCGCCCACTGCTGCTACTGAGTCTCACCTGCCTGCTGAGCCTGCCCACCGGCGCCGTGCAGGTCACCGATGAGCGCCTGCTCGCGGCCGGCAGCGATGGCGATAACTGGCTTAGCCACGGCCGCGACTACAGCGAGCAGCGTTACTCCCCGCTGACGGACATCAACACCGGCAATATCAGCAAGCTGGGGCTGGCCTGGCATTTCGAGACCGACACCCGTCTGGGTCTGCAGACCACGCCACTGGTCATAGACGGTGTTCTTTACTTTACCGGCGCCTGGAACACCGCCTGGGCGCTGGATGCCGCCAGCGGCGAACTGCTGTGGAAATTCGACCCCCAGGTGCCCCGCAGCAAGAGCATCACCGCCTGCTGCGGCGCCATCAACCGCGGCCTCGCAGCCTGGGGCGACCTGCTGTTCATGGGTGCCCTCGACGGCCGCCTGATCGCCATCGATCGCGCGACCGGGCAGATGCGGTGGTCAGCCCAGACCACCGACCCCGCGGAACCCTACGCCATCACCGGCGCACCGCGGGTGGCCCGCGGCAAGGTATTTATCGGCAACGGTGGCTCGGAGTTCGGCACCCGCGGCTATGTCAGCGCCTACGCCGCCGCCACCGGTGAATTCGTCTGGCGCTTCTATACCGTCCCGGGCAACCCCGCCGATGGCTTTGAAAACGAGGCCATGGCACGCGCTGCCGAAACCTGGAGCGGGGAGTGGTGGCGCTATGGCGGCGGCGGCACGGTCTGGGACAGCATCGTCTACGATCCAGAGTTCAACCAGCTGTACCTGGGCGTGGGCAACGGTGCGCCCCATAACCGACGGATCCGCAGCCCCGGTGGCGGCGACAACCTGTTCCTTACGTCAATCGTCGCCGTCGATCCGGATACCGGGGAGTACCTGTGGCACTACCAGCAGGTGCCCGGAGAAACCTGGGACTACACCGCGAGCCAGCAGATGACCCTGGCCGAGATCCCCTGGCAGGGAGAGCCGCGCAAGGTGATCCTGCACGCACCCAAGGCCGGCTTCGTCTACATCATCGACCGCGCGACAGGCAAACTGCTGTCGGCGGAACCCTATACTACCGTCACCTGGGCCAGCGGCTACGACCTGGACAGCGGACGGCCGCGGGAAAACCCCGGTCAGGACTACGACGGCGAGCCGGCGATGGTGTTTCCCTCAGCCATGGGCGGACACAACTGGCACCCGATGGCGTACAGCCCCGATACCGGTCTTCTCTACATCCCCGAACTCGACATGGGCATGCTCTACGACGAAATCGCGCCGGTCGACTACCAGCACCTGAGGCGCCACTACAACACGGGGTATGAGCTGAGCCACGAGGGCTACTCACAGCGCTTTACCCAGGCCATGCTCCGGCACCTGCCCAAGGCGCACCTGCTGGCATGGGACCCGATCACGCAGAAGCCGGCCTGGAAACTGCCGCACCCCAACATCCACAACGGCGGCATCCTCGCCACCGGCGGCAATCTGGTATTCCAGGGCACGTCGGACGGTCGCTTTATCGCGGTGCAGGCGGACAACGGTGAACTGCTGTGGACCTTCGAGGCCTTGAACAGCGTGATGGCGGGACCGGTGAGCTACCGGGTCAACGGTGAACAGTACGTCGCAGTCGCGGTCGGGCGCGGCGGCGCGCTGACCATGAACACGGGCCGCAGCTTCCCCACGGGCAATCCCAACAACCGCATCGTCGCCTTCAAGCTGGGCGGCACGTCCACGCTGCCCGCAACCCCTGCACCGGAACGTCCGCTGCCACCGCCGCAGCCCGAAGCGACCGCAGAGGACCTGGCAGAGGGCCGCGCTGCCTTCAATCGCTACTGCGCCCGCTGCCACGGCGCGGACGTCCACGGCGACGGCTCAATACCCGACCTGCGCTATCTGGCCCCGGTCTGGCACGAAAACTTTGCGGCGGTAGTACTGGATGGCCTGATGGAGCAGGCCGGCATGCCGCGCTTTGACGATGTGCTGGATGCGGCTCAGGTGAAACAGGTTCACGCCTATGTCATCGCCCGTGCCCACGAAGATTATGCTCTGCGTCAGGAGCAGGGCTGGGTGGGCACGATGAAGGATTACGCTACCGATATCTCCGCCCGCGTGGCAGCATGGCTGGTGCGCCTCCAGGCTGGGGGCGAATAGACCCGACGAGTTAGCAACATGAGGAGATCAACCATGGAGCCATCGGCTTCCCTTGCTGTCGTCTTGCGCAGCGCTTGCATGCTCTGCGCAGGAGTGCTGGCCAGCCTGTGCGCGGTGGCGGATCCGGCACGACCAAACATCGTCCTGATCCTGGCAGACGATGTGGCTCTGATGGACTTCAGCGCCTACGGCGGGGAGGCACATACCCCCAATATCGACACGCTCGCCGAGCAGGGGGTGCTGTTCGCCAACTTCCACACTACCCCCATGTGCGCGCCCTCCCGGGCCATGCTGCTGACCGGCATGGACCACCACCTGACCGGGGTCGGCACCATCCCCGAGGTACTGCCACCGGAGCACCGGGGCCAGCCGGGCTACAGCATGCACCTGGAACCCGGCGTAGAGACCATCGCCGCGCGCTTGCAGCCGCTGGGCTATCGCACCCTG
>JBLRXF010000151.1:0-7606 GCA_047920875.1 Haliea sp.
CTCTTCGAGATTGAGGGCAATGACCTCGTGACTGTACTCGCGGTGCGGCATCAGCTTGAAGATGACTACCACTGAGAACAAAGGATGTGAGCCGAGATTCCGCGTCCACCCTTTTCAAAGCCCCCGATCTGCCTGCTCAGGGCGAACGCTTCGACATACTCCTCTTGGTCAATGTGCCCAGTCCGGCGCGATACGCGCTGCACAAAGTCGTCATTGCCCGGCGCCGCGCCACGGGCCAAGCCGCCAAGGCCAGGAAAGACATCCAACAGGCTACACTGCTTCCCCTTCAGGAAGCGAAGGGGGCGTCATGAATCAGGCCATCACCGGCTATCACCAGGATGAGCACCACGATTGGGTAGCAGAGCTCGCCTGCGGCCACTATCAGCACGTTCGCCATCAGCCGCCATTGGCCGAACGCCCCTGGGTGGAAGCCGTTGAGGGACGGGCGTCCATGCTGGGCCAATCCCTGAACTGCAAGAAATGTGAGTTGGGAGCGCCCGCGGACGAGCCGAAGGTGCCCAAGGCGGTGCTGGAGTCCAATCGCGAGCGAACCTTGCTGCTGCTCCAGGCCATCGCTCGCGGCGACGCCGACCGTATTGCCGATGCCTACGCTGAGGACGGCAAACTGCACACGATGGGCAAAACACTGATCTCCGGTGTTTACGACAAGTCGCAGATCCGCCAGTTTGCCGGCAGTGTGCTGGAAGCTTTTCCGCAGGGGCTGAGCTATACGGTGCATGCAGTGACTGCGGAGGGCTGCCGGGTGGCGGTGGAGGCCACGGGCAGGGGGCGTCACATCTCCGGCAAGGATTACGTCAACCACTATCACTTCCTGTTTACCTGGCGCGACGGCAAGTTACTGGAATTGAAGGAATACATGGATACCGAGGCGGTGACCGAGGTGCTGTGCGGTGGCGTGAGGCCCGGCTAGCCATGTCACTCGCCGACACCCTGCGCCTGCTCCTGCTGTCTTCATTGTGGGGGTTTTCGTTCATCTTCATGCGCGTGGCCGCGCCCGAGTTTGGCGCGGTCAGCCTGATCTTCTTGCGCATGACGCTGGCTGCGCTGCTGTTGGTGCCGCTGCTGGTGAAACCCGGGTACCTGCGTCTGCTGCGGCAAAATCTGGGCCCCCTGTGTGTACTCGGCCTCGCCACCGCGGCGTTGCCCTATACCTTGCTGGCGCTCGCAACCATACGCCTGGAAGCGGGCTTTACGTCCTTGATCAATGCCGCGACCCCCATTGCCACTGCGCTGATCGGGGCTGCGTTCTTTGCCACACCGATCCTGCGTCAGCAGACCCTGGGACTTACCTTGGCACTGATTGGCGTCGCAGTGCTCTCCGGTGGGCGGCTGGACTTCAGCGCGGGTGGCGACGGCTGGTTCATCCTCGCGGCCCTGTCTGCCCCCCTGTGTTACGGCTTTGGCGGCAATTACTCCCGCACCCGTCTTGCGCACCTGCCGAGCCGGGTGCTGGCCGCGGGGAGCTCTGCGGCTGGCGCGTTGGTGCTGCTGATTCCCGGCTTACTGTTGTGGCCAGAGGCGCCGGTCAGCGGTGTCGCCTGGGGAGCGGCCCTGGGACTGGCGGCCTTGAGCACCGCCGCGGCCTTGCTTTTGTACTTTAA
Source organism: Haliea sp. (assembly GCA_047920875.1). Taxonomy (GTDB): domain Bacteria; phylum Pseudomonadota; class Gammaproteobacteria; order Pseudomonadales; family Halieaceae; genus Haliea. The sequence continues at coordinate 1,623 of JBLRXF010000151.1, forward strand.
GGTGCTGGCCAGCGCTGGTGCCACCGCGGCATCCACTGTGACCATGCTGGTGCCGGTCAGCGCGCTGGCCTGGGGCTTCCTTCTGCTGGACGAAGTCATCAGCCTGCAGGTGCTGGTGGGCATGGTCGTCACCCTGCTCGGCACCGGCATTGCCACCGGCGTGGTACCCCTGCGCCGCAAGCGCCCCCTGCCGTAGCAGCCCAGCCTTTGTGGGAAGCCCGGTCCCCGGGCGATCGCCCGCGAGCGGGCTCCCACAAGGGGGCTGCATTGTAGGAGCCCAGTCCCTGGGCGATCGCTCACGGAGTGAGCTCCCACAAGGGGGCTGCGTTGTAGGAGCCCAGTCCTCTGGGCGATCCATCGCTTGTTACCCGCCCTCCGCCGCAGCAGAACTGTCACCAAGCTGTCATGTATCGGCCCTAGAATCCGCGCCCATGTCAGTGGGAGTGGTGCAGGGTGAATGCATTGATCATTCCACGCGTGGCTGTCTCTTCGGGACTGCTCGCGGCCAGCATGTTTCTCGTTCTGCTTGTTGCTGGTGCAGTCGGCAGGCAGACCGCAGTGCTGCCGTCTCTGGAGGGCGTGACCAGTTACCACTGTGCTACCGGCAGCGATGTCGACGCTGTATTTCGGGTGCTGACCCTGACCTTCGATGGAGCCAGTGAACTGGCAGAGCGGCTGTGTGCCACGCCTGGACTCGCGAACCTGTTCTCGCAGGTGCTGGTGACCTGGCGATCTCGGGATTATCTGCAGGCCAGTCATATCGTCAATGAGGAGTACGATTACCTGTGGAGCCGGGATCATCTCCTGCGTGGGCTGGTGCCCGATGTTGAGCGCTATTACCAGCCCCTGTTGCAAACTCCGGGCTACAACATTTTCTGGCTGTCGCGGGTCGGCCCCGTACTGCTTGAGCCCGCCTTCTTTGCCGACAAGCGGCTGGGGTTTCTGGCAGACAGCCACAGCCAAACGTTCTATGTGCAACCCTTTCTGGCACTCAAGCAAGCCGGCATTGAGCTGCGGCCTGACCAAAAACGATTTTATCCTGATGTGACGCAGCTGCGGCAGGCGCTGCAGGAAGGCCTGGTGGATATCATTCCGGGAGCGGCCTTGTCCTTTGGGTCAAATGAGGAGCGGTTCCATCGTACCCTGATGGTTGCGGGTATGAGTTCCGGTGGCTGGTACCTGCGCTCTCAATATTTTGATGGCAGGCTGGAGTGTCCGCTGTTGGACGCAACCCGAGAAAGCGTGGTTTTTGGTGACAACCGGGCAATACCAGCCCAAGGCATTGCGTGCACAACGTCACTGTGAACAGGGTTCTGGCCCTGGCCGGGGTGCTGTTGCTGGCCTGGCTCCTGCTGGCCTATGCCTGGCTGCGCTATGCAGAGATCACTGCGGGCCAGGATCTGGCCGCCTCCCTGCAGGTGGAAATGCCCGGTGGAGTAATGCAACACAGCCGTTATATTGAAGATCGGGCTGCCCTGTCGGATTATTTGCTGAAGCGCCTTTCCGCTGAGTTGGCACGGATATCCGTGACTGGGAGGGTCCCGCTACTGCAGCACTGCTCGGCCACTGTGGATGAGCGCCGTCCGAGCCTGTGGCCGCGAATTGCGAGAGGCTGGGCGGGCCCAATACCCTGGCCGGTGGTCAGCCCGGGTCAGCAGGCCTGGCTGTGGGTGACTTGTCAGGGTCACTGGCCGGTCATCATCGTCGGCAGTGGCGCCCTGTTGATGTTTGCGCTGCTGCTGACGTTCCTGGGCTGGTGCTTGATCAGTCAATATCGCCGGTTGCGTCTGTTCACCCGCCGGGGCCTGCCGCTGCTGCAGTCCCTGCGACATGCCAGGGCCCAACCACGGCTGATCCTGCGGCCGGCTACTGCGACGGTAGTCTGTGCCGGCAGCGAGCTGCGCTTACCGTCCACCCCTTTTATCTACTATCTCTGGTATGCCCAGCGGCGGTTGGCTGGGACTGATGGTGGCTGGTATCTCAACCCGTCCTCCGGAGGGAGTGATGCGAGCGCCGCGGAGGAGGTGCTGGCCTTGATGGATGCGCTGGGCGCTCATTCCAGGGCCCGGCGTGAGCTGGCTGAAAAAGGGCTGCGAGCCAAGGTGCTTGATCAGAACCGCAGCAAGGTCAAGGACGAGCTTGTTCGGTTGCTGGGTGAGGAGGTGGCCGCTGCGTACCTGTTCGATGCCGAGCGCGATGGCCGCACCGCACGCTATCGCTACCGGCTGAGACTTGAGCCCGGTCAAATACAGATCGAAAGTGCCACGGAGACAGGTTCAGAGACATCTCCAACGCCTTCCGAGAGGCCTCTGTAACCCCAGCGAAACATTTCCTCTCCATGCTGACTCCCGACATTCATCATTGTTAGCGGAGATCATCGCATGCACATTTTCTCATCCGGGCGACTGGCACTGGCCGTTGCCAGCGCCATAGCCACCCTGACCGCCACCACTGCCGCCGCTGCCATCGTGGAGGAGGTCATCGTCACCGCAACGCCGATTCGCGACAGCCAGCAGGCGGCGATTGACGCCAAGCGCGATGCGGTCAATTTTATCGAGGTGATCTCCGCGGACACCATCGGCCGCTTCCCGGATCAGAATCTCGCGGACTCCCTTGGCCGGGTGCCGGGCCTGGCGATCGAGCGCGATCAGGGTCAGGCTCGCTACATCAACCTGCGCGGTACGCCCTTCCGCTATACCAGCATTGCCTTCGACGGCATCGATGTCCACGGGGCGGAGAACGGTAGGGTACCGCGCTTCGACAGTTTCCCTTCGGTGATCACCCGCAAGATTGAGGTGAACAAGGCAGTGCTGCCCTCCATGACCGGGGAAGCGGTTGCTGGCCACATCAATGTTGAAACCTTCAGCCCCTTTGATCGTGAGGGCTTCGCACTGGACGCGGACCTCGGTATGGGCGAGCAGGACCTTGGCGGCGGCGACGTTGAGAAAGCCAGCCTGCGGCTGTCCTGGTCTAACGAAAACTTCGGGATCGTGGGCTTTGGCTCCAACAACAGCCGTGACCAGGTAACCGACAACCGCGAGTACGACCTGGACCGCGACCTTGCCAGCGGTGAGATCGTGGTAAATGAGCTGGATTTTCGCAGTTACTTTGTTAACCGCGAGGACGAGGCCCTCGGCGGCCGCGTTGAGTATCGCGGTGAGGGCGCCCTGAGCCGTCTGTTCGTGAGTTCTCTGTATACGGAATTCTCGGATTTTGAGCAGCGCAACCAGTATGTTTTCGGTTTTGTCGCGCCGGAGCCTGGCACCACTGGAACTGACCGGGTGGCGACAATCACCCGCCTGCTCCAGGATGGCAGCTACGTCAATTCAACGTTCACCAACACCCTGGGTGCGGACTTCAGCACCGGCAACTGGGCCATTGAAGCGCGCTATAACCGCACTGAAACCGAGTTCGATATAGACCTGCCCATCCCCTATAGCGTGGGCGCGGTCACCCTCGCCAGCTACGACATTTCTGATCTCAACGACCCCATTGTCACCCTGGCGGGCGATTTGGGCGATGCCCAGTTCGCGCGGGATTTCGGCCTGCGCTATGGCCAGGCAATGGATGTGGACGCGGACAAGTTCAAGCTTGACGCGAGCCGGGCGGTGACGGTGCTGGGGCGCGATGGTGAGCTGCGCATTGGTGCCCAGTACGACACCCGGGAGGCGGATGGCTATGTGATTTCCCTGGCATTTGGCCGCTGGCCGGATATTGATATTGCTTCTTTCAGAACCGACCGGCCCTGGACAGCCAACACGAGCAATGCGATCGGCGCGACCTATTACGACAATCGCGGCCTGATCAATGCCTGGGCCGCGGCTGGTGGTCTCGGGCCAATCAATGCCCCTGCGGAAAACCTGGTGGCCATTGATGAAGATATCCTCGCCGCCTACGGGATGCTGACCACCGAGTATCAGTGGGGCAGCCTGGTACTTGGCGCGCGTATCGAGCAGACGGACTATCGCAGTGCCGGCAACCTGGATGGGCTGCAGGTGGCGGTGGAGGACGACTTCACTGACTTCCTGCCCAGCGCCCACATCAATATCGACCTTGCCGATGACATGAAGCTGCGTTTTTCCGCTACCAGCGGGGTCAACCGCCCCACCTACAGCGAGTGGCGGGCAGCCGCAGCAGTCGACGTGGCCAACCGCACCGTTGACGGCGGCAATCCGAGCCTGAAGGCCGAGAAGGCCTTTGGCCTGGACATATCCTATGAGTGGTACTTTGCCCCCGCCAGCCTGCTGTCGCTGGGCGCCTTCTATCGGGATATTGACGATGTCATCTACGCGGATGCCAGCATCATTGACGGCGGCCTGTACGTGCCGGAGGCGAGCGGTGAGGCCTGGGAATTCGTCGGCGCGGTCAACGGCAAGGATGGCAGCATCAGTGGTCTTGAGCTGAATCTGATTGCCCAGGCGGCGGAGCTGTTGCCCTCACCCTTTGACGGCCTCGGCTTCAGCGCCAACGTTACCGTCACCGACAGCGAATTCACCGCCTTGAGCGGCGAGAAATTTGACCTGCCCGGAACCTCGGACCTGGTCTACAACGCGTCGATTTTCTATGAAAAGTACGATGTATCCCTGCGTGTGAATTACCAGTACCGGGATGAGTGGATCTCGCCGATTGAAGACCCGAGTGAATTCTGGGGTGAGCAACAGCGGGTTGACTTCAGCGCCTCGTACCAGCTGCCTGTGGACATTGCCGGCGCCACTGTGAGCCTGTACGCCAATGCCAACAATCTTACCGATGAAACGGATGAGCGCTTCGCGGGCAACGGCACGATCAACCAGTCCGAGAGCTACGGACGCCATTATTTGCTGGGCGTACGAGTCAACTACTGATCATGATTTCACCAGGAGAGATGACAATGCTTACAGTGTATCAGCGTGCTTCCCTCGGCTTGCGCCGACTTGCCCTGCCCATGGCACTGAGTCTGGCGCTGCTGCCGGTCAGCGGCCCGGCCCTGGCCACCGCGGCCTATGAGAGCAGTGACCACAGCCCGCTCGGGAGCTACAGGCGGGTGCTGCCGCTGGAGGGCGGTTCCAATTTCCGTGACCTGGGGGGCTATCGCACTGTGGATGGTGGGGTTGTCCGGCGCGGGCTGGTGTTCCGCTCCGGCGCCATGACCTCGCTGACTGCCGCGGATGAGGCTTACCTGGGCCAGTTCGATTTCCAGACGGTGGTTGACCTTCGTTCGCAGGAGGAGATTGAGCTGTTCCCCAACCGCTGGGTGACCAGTGCCGACGCCGACTATCTGGTCCACAAGTACACCTTTGAAGACATGATGGCGAGCCTGGTGGACGAATCTGGCCAGCTGCAGTCCATCGAAGTGCTGTACACGGATTTCCATCAGCAGCTGAAGCCGCAGCTTAAAATCTTCTTCAATGCATTGCTGGATGAGCGCACACCGCTGGTGGTGAACTGCTCCGCCGGGCAGGACCGCACCGGGGTGACTTCTGCTCTGCTGCTGACCGCACTCGGCGTGCCGCGGGAGATGGTGGTTGAGGACTATCTGCTGTCCACGGACTTCCGCCGGCCTGCCGCTGAAAAAGGCGATATCGACCTGGCGGCGGCGGCCAAGGACAACAGCTTTGCCCGCATGATGCTGTCCTGGAGCGAGAGCCAGGGTGTCAGCGAACGCCCCAACCCGCTGGTCACCGCAGAGGGTGTGCCGTTCCTGGCCTATACCCTGGACCGCATCGAACAAGACTATGGCAGCGTGGCCGCATTCCTCGACAAGGAAATCGGCGTAGACCCGATGGAGCTGGCCCAGCTGCGCGCGCGCTACGTCCTGCCCCTGTAACCCCTGCACCCTTGTAGGAGCCCAGTCCCTGGGCAACCGCCCGCCGGATCGCCCGCGGAGCGGGCTCCCACAAGGGGGCTGCGTTGTAGGAGCCCAGTCTCTGGGCGATCGCCCGCCGGATCGCCCGCGGAGCGGGCTCCCACAAGGGGGCTGCGTTGTAGGAGCCCAGTCTCTGGGC
>JBLRXF010000152.1:0-7605 GCA_047920875.1 Haliea sp.
GCGCTGGTCTGCCCTCCGGGCGAGGAGGGCTGCGACGAGATCCTTCCGGTCGGCCCCGGGGGCGCCGTCGAGGTGGAGATGGGCAACTTCTTCTTCAACGTGACCGACGGGATCGCCATCACCGGCGAAGTCGACCACCAGGGTGGCCTGGCTGGCATCAAGCGTGGCAATGCCGTCATAGGCAAGCACCGCGTCGTAGCAACCCAGGCGCTCGACAAACGCGCTATTGCCAGGCGAAGTGAGGCCGATGACCCGCGGCCCGTCCGGACGCCGCCGGGATAACGCGAAAGCAAGCCCGAATCCGGTTTTCGACGAGGCACTCAGCAGCAGTGCCTGGCTGGCACCGAAAAAGTCATTGTCCGCCAGCCAGTCGTCGAGCAGGAAGGATGTTGTGTACAGCGGGTTCAGCAGCGGCCGCAGATCGTCGAGGACCTCCCTCTCGCCGTCGGCAACCGACTGCACACGACTGTAGCTGTTATAGACCGGATGCAGCTCGCGGCGCTGTTTATACAGGTCAAGAAAGGACCCGGGAGCTATCGACTCCGGCTGCATCACCAGATGGGATGACATCGGCAGGTAGCCATAGAGTCTCTCGCCCTCGGCAATCCCGTCGCAGCGCGAACGCACGACTGTCGCATAACCCCACACCGGAATCCGGCCCCAGCCCGACTCCGCCGGGAAGAAAGACCAGTAATTCAACATATCCCCGGCCACGGCGTAGGTGATGTTGTTGGCGGTAAAGGCAAATTTCTCGATTTCGACCAGCACCTGGCCCGCATCGAGTGCGATGGCCTCCAGTGCCGGTCCCGCCACCCATCGGGTCTGGGCGAGGTCCGCTCGGTTGACGATGAAATCCCGGGTCGTCGCAGTCATGGTGTCTCCTTGCCGTGAGCAGGCGCCCGCGAGCTCCGTTGCGGGGTTTGTATCATGCAGTTTCTGCATGATACGCCATATTGTCCGGGTAACGATAAGCTGCCTTGTGTATGCCGGCGCACAGATCATTGGGCCGCAGGGTCCCATGGAAGAGGCCGGCGAAGCTATTGACGACAGCATCGAAGACGCCGGTGACGCCATCGAAGACACCACGAACTGAGACCCGGTTTTTCCCCTAGCCCAGCTCCACTTCGACGAAGTGCTCCGCGCGATCGTCTACCAGCGGTATGCGTGCGCCGGGGCACACAGCGCCATCCACTGTCACCCGCTTTACGCTGCCCGATAGCTCGCCTGCACACCTGATGGTGATGTGGTAGAGGGTGTCCCGGAACCGGTAGCGGACCTGGTAGGACTCCCATCCCGCCGGGACACAGGGCGCGATTCGCAGGTGGTCCACTTCCAGCTGCAGCCCCAGCAGCGTTTCCAGGGTCAGTCGATACATCCAGCCTGCAGCACCCGTGTACCAGGTCCAGCCACCGCGGCCCGTGTGTGGTGCCACACCGTAAATGTCCGCGCTCATGACATAAGGCTCAACCTTGTAGCGTTCGATAGCTTCAGGCGTGCTGCCATGGTTGACCGGATTGAGCATGTCATAGAGCTCCCAGGCGCGCTCCTTGTCCCCCATCATGGCAAATGCCATCGTGGCCCAGATCGCCGCGTGGGTGTACTGGCCGCCATTCTCGCGCACGCCGGGAATATAGCCCTTGATGTAACCCGGTTCCAGATTCGACGTGTCGAAGGGCGGATCGAACAGCTGGATGATCTGCTTCTCCCGCCGCACAAGGCGCTGGTCCACGGCCGTCATCGCCTGACGCGCGCGCAGCGGATCACCGGCTTTGGAGATCACCGCCCAGCTCTGGCTGATCGAATCGATCTGGCACTCGTCATTACTGGCCGAGCCCAGCGGAGTACCATCGTCGAACCAGGCACGTTTATACCAGGCACCGTCCCAGGCCTGGGCCTCAATATTGCTGCGCAGCTGTGCAGCCTGCCCTGTGCACAGCGTCGAGAATTCCTCGTCATTGCGATCGCCCGCCAGGTCGGCAAACAGCTCGAGATTCTCGACCAGGAACCAGGCCAGCCATACGCTCTCGCCACGGCCTTCCTTGCCAACGAGATTCATGCCGTCATTCCAGTCCCCGCAACCCATCAGCGGCAGCTGGTGAGCGCCGAAACGCAGGCCATGCTTGAGCGCACGCACACAGTGCTCATACAGGCTGGCCACTTCCGGCGAGCGTTGCGGCTGATCGTAGTAGGCCTCCTCTTCAGCGCTCAGCTCGCGGCCCTCGAGAAAGTGGACGGGCTCGTCAAGTACTCCGGTGTCACCGGTAGTGCGTACATAGCGGCAGGTGGCATACGGCAGCCAAAGATAGTCGTCGGAAAAATGGGTGCGTACACCCTGGCCGCCGGGTGGGTGCCACCAGTGCTGGACGTCGCCCTGGATAAACTGCCGGCCGGCGTGCCGAAGCAGCTGCTCGCGGAGGAGCCAGGGCGTGGTATGGACCAGGGCCATGGTGTCCTGCAGCTGATCGCGAAAGCCGTAAGCACCCCCGGACTGATAATACCCGCTGCGGCCCCACAGACGGCTGGACAGGGTCTGATACACCAGCCAGCCATTCGCCAGCACGTTGAGCGCCGGGTCCGGCGTCTCCACCGTCACCGCGCCGAGCGTCCGGTTCCAGTGCTCCCAGACACCCTCAAGTGCCTGACGCGCCCCCGCCCGTCCGCCAAATTGCTGGATGAGGCGCCGCGCCTCATCGGTATTTGCAGCCGATCCGAGGACGAAGACGATCTCGCGCTGCTCCCCCGCAGCCAGATCGATTCGGGCCTGGATTGCAGCGCAGGGATCGAGGCCGGCCCCGGTTCTGCCTGACAAACGCTTCCTGCGCATCGCCGCCGGGCTGGCGAGCGAACCGTTGCGGCCAATAAACTCCGTGCGACTGCCGCTGAGCGAACGTTCCCGTTCGCTGACATGGGCGAATACCACGCGGTTGGCACATTCGCGGCCGTAGACGTTGTGGGCAAACAGCGCGCCACTGTGTGCGTCCGCTTCGGTCACGATATGCATAAGATTGGCGTGCCGCCACTCGCCCAGCACCAGTTCCCAGTACCCCGTCAACGACAGACTGCGAGCACGCTTCGACAGGTTGTGCAGCTTCACCACCAGGAATTTCACCGGCGCATTCATGGCGACATAGGTGAACAGCTCCGAGGCGATGTCCGCCTCGGTATGCTCGAACACGCTGTAGCCGAAACCGTGACGGCAGACATAGCCGGCGCGACCGCGTGCGGGCAGCGGCGTCGGCGACCAGAAGGCGCCCGTGTCCTCATCGCGAAGGTACAGCGCCTCGCCGCTGCTGTCGGAAATCGGGTCGTTGTGCCAGGAGGTCAGGCGGAATTCGTGCGCGTTCTCCACCCAGGTGTAGGCGCTGCCACTCTCGCTGACCACCGTGCCGATATGGGGACTGGCAATGACATTGACCCAGGGCGCGGGCGTCGTCTGTCCAGGTTCCAGCGTAATCACATACTCATGGCCATCGGGGGTGAATCCTCCCAGCCCGTTGCTGAAAATGCGCTCGCGCGGCACCAGCGAGTGAACCGTCTGGGTGCCCGATTCCTCCGATGGTTCCAGCAGGTCCGACACCCGTTCCGGGGAGATCCGCCGATCCACCTGTTCAATCAAGGTCTCGGCGGTGTCGCTGAAGACAATGCGGGCGACGGTTTGCAGCAGCACCCGTTCGTCTTCAGACAGCTCTTCGGCCCGCCGCACAAAGATCCCGCCGGGTTTGTCGATCACCTGCGCCTCGGGGCCGGCGTTGATGAGGCCAATAATCAATTCCTGCAACTCCGCCCGGTAGCCGGAGAAGTCCTCATTGACGATCACCAGATCGGCGGCCAGCCCCTTCATGCGCCAGTAGGCATGCGCTTGCAGGACCTGCTTGACCAGTCCAATGCGGTTGAGCGCACCTATCTGCAGCAAGACAATAGGCAGGTCTCCGGAAATAGCGAAGCGCCATAATCCCGACTGACCAAGCTGATTGCGGGCGATGACACCGGGCGCCGCACGGCGCAGGGCGTTAGCATAGACGACTGAGTTCGCCAGGCGACCAAATACCTGCGCATCGGCTTCGCTGGCGTTGAGGTGACGCAGCACCTCCTGACTCTGGAACCAGGCCATTTCAAACGCGCGTTCGACGAAATGGCGGTCGCAGTACTTCTCGAGCATAGCGAGGGCTGCCTCGCGGCTATCCGCGACGCCAGAGATAATCTGCACCACCGCGGACTGATCCGCTGCCAGGGTCAGGGTACAGCGGATCGCCACAATGGGATCGAGCACTGAGCCCTGGGTATTGGAGAGGACCGAGGGCTGTTCTGCCCTGTCCAGCATCAGCGGATTGGCCGCAGTACGACCGCGCCCAATAAAGCGGGACCGGTCCGTTTCGCAGGACGGCGCATCCGTCACCGCCCCCGGTGCCGCCAGCAAATGAAACATCCACGGGACCTGTTCGCCCGGTGTGCGAGGGCGGCGGGTACAGAGTATGGCCTGCTGCCCCGGCAGAATCTCCGTCTGCACGAACAGATTGCTGAAGGTACGATGCGCCAGGTCGGTATTCAGCTGCACCAGCACAACTTCCGCGTAGCTCGTTACTTCAATGCGACGGCTGCGCGAGGACTGATTGGTCAGCGTGACGCGACGAATTTCGACATCGTCCTCGGGCGACACACTGATCTCGGTGTGGGCCTCGATTGCGTGGTCGCGGCGCCGGTATTCTGCCCGCCCCTGGACAAAAATCGCTTCATAGTAGTCAGCTCGACGCAGGGTCGGCTGGTGGGCCGTCGACCAGTATTCCCCGCTATCGCGGTCACGCAGGTAGATGAAGGTTCCCCAATTGTCGGCAGTGGCATCCTCGCGCCAGCGGGTGACGGCGAGGTCCCGCCAGCGGCTGTAGCTGCCACCGGCGTGGGTGGCCATGACATGGTAACGACCGTTCGACAAGAGGTGGACTTCAGGCAAACGGGTGTCGGGATCGGTGAACACGCGCATGAGGGCGCCGGTCTCGGCGCTCGGCGGGCTCGCGGTGGCGCTGACTTCAGCCGCGTGCGGGTGCAAGGTGTCACCCCGTTTCGGTACCCGCTCCTGCAGCAGCAGTTCGGTCGCGCGCGCCAGCGGGTCAGCCATGAAGCGGCGCTGCATCGGCTGATCCAACAGTACCTGCGCAAAGGCCAGCAAGCTCATGCCCTGGTGGTGCACCATGAAGCTGCGCACGATGGCGTGGGGCTTGCCCCGGGGCACCCGGGCGGGTGTGTAATCGATAGCCTCATAAAATCCGCAAGCGCCGAGAAAGCCCTGCTCGGCCATGAGTTGCAGATTCAGGCAGGCTTCCCGCGGCATCACCATCAGTGCCAGGGCACTGGCATAAGGGGCAATCACAAGATCGTCGCCCAGACCGCGCTTGAAACCGAGACCAGGCACGCCGAAGGCCCGGTACTGATAGACCTGGTCAATGTCGGTGGCGTTATAACAGGATTCGGAAATGCCCCAGGGGACTTCCCGTTGCCGACCGTATTCTATCTGCCGCAACACGGCTGCCTTGCAGGTCTGCGCAAGGAGGGTATTGGGGTAGCTGGGCATGATCAGCTGCGGCATCAGGTACTCGAACATGGAGCCGCTCCATGAAATCAGGCTGGTCTCGCCGCGGTAACTGGTCAGCAGCCGGCCAAGGGCGAACCAGTGCTTCTGCGGCACCTGGCCCTGGGCGATCAGCAGAAAGCTGGCGAGACGCGCCTCCGACGCCAGCAGGTCGTAGCAGGCACTATCGCGACGGCGGTCTCCAACGTCGTAACCAATGGTGAGCAGCGACCTGCGCGCATCGTAAAGGAACCCGAAGTCCATATTCGCCAGCGACCGGCAGCGATCCACAAGCTCTTCGACCAGAGCAAGCTGCGCTCCGGCACCCCGGCTCCCGCTGTCCGCCAGTTCAAGCCGGGTCGGCACTGCGCCGCCCTGCCACACCTCCGCTTGCAGCAGCACGCGCTCATCGCGCAGGGCACGCAGCTGTTGCTCGAAGGCCTTGACCCAATAGACCAGCTCACCGTTGCCATCCACCCCCGCCGGCAGGGTAGCCAGCAGAGTTCCTCCGCGATACTGGATCCGCTCCAGTGCGCTGTCGACGGCAGACAGCGTTGCCGGTGGCCCTTCGCGCAGCAGAGTGCAGAGCGTATCCTGCAGCTCGCCAATACTCGCGCCCAGCTCAGCCCAGGGGGTGCTAAGCAGCTGTTCACCCAGTACCCGCAGTGTGTCCTCCAAGCCGCGCAGCGCAGACAGGGGCAGCAGCGGAAGGTTTTTCAGCTCCGCCAGACCGGCTTGCAGGGTCACCAGGCTGCCGAGCAGATTGCCGCTGTCAACCGACGACACATAGCGGGGATTGAGCGGTTGCAGCGAACGGGTGTCATACCAGTTGAAAAGATGCCCGCGGTAGCGTTCCAGCTTCTCCATGCTGCTCAGGGTACTGTCGAGACGCTGCAGGCACTCGCTGACGGTGAGATAGCCAAAATCAACTGCCGTCAGGTCGGCCAGCAAAGACATGCCAAGGTTGGTCGGCGATGTCCGCGAAGCGATAGCCGTCTCGGGATGCAGCTGAACGTTATCGGGGGCCAGCCAGTTGTCATCGGGACCGACGAAATCGGCGAAGTAGCGCCAAGTGCTGCGAGCCGCGGCGCGCAGAAAGCGTTGCTGTTCCAGGCTCAAGTCGAGGGCGGATGTGGTCAGGGGCCGGCTGATCCACCAAGCGATCAGCGGCGACAGCAGCCACAGCAACAACACCGGGGTCGCAAGGGCCCAGGCAGCAGCGTGGGTCCCTGCGATGGTCAGGGCCAGGCCAATGGTGCCAACAAGTATCGGAGCGACCCACAGCTCGCGACAAAAGTCCGCCGGCGTCGCGCAGGCGTTGCGTCGTGCATAGCTGGGCAACTGCCACAGCAGCAGCCCGCGCCGGGTGAAGGGCATGCGCGCCCCGGAGCGCAGGATCGCATCCAACCCTATCCGCGCGTCGTAGGGTAAAAACGCCAGGGAGAGGCCGGCGAGCGCCAGCGGGCGACCCGCGGCGCTCACGCTCATACCGGCGTGCGCCAGCCAGTCACGCTCAGCCGGTTTCTGCACGAGCGCAATCATGGCGGCAAGCACGGTTGGCAGAAACAGCACCGACAGGACAAGCAGGCTCCACACCCAGGCATGAGTCGAGCCAGCAAACCAGCCGCACAGCAGCAAGCCCAGCAGTGCGGGAGCCACCAGACTGCGGCGCAGGTTATCGAATATCTTCCACAGCGACAGTGCTGACAACGGATTGGGCTGGCGGCCGGGGCTGGATCCTTCCGGGTCGCGCGGCCCCGGTACCCGTGGCAGCAGCCAGCCCGCAAGCTGCCAGTCTCCGCGTATCCAGCGATGACGCCGACTGGCCTCGATGGTCACGCTGGCGGGGTGTTCCTCGATAAGATCAATGTCAGACACCAGGGCCGAACGCGCGTAGCCGCTTTCCAGCAGGTCATGACTCAGGATGAGGTTGTCCGGAAAGCGACCGTCGACCGCGGTGCGAAACGCATCAACGTCGTAGATCCCCTTCCCGATGAAAGAGCCCTCGGCAAACACATCCTGATAAACGTCCGATACCTCGC
>JBLRXF010000153.1:0-7582 GCA_047920875.1 Haliea sp.
GCGTCCCCGGCAACATCCGCTGGCTGAATACGGGGGCTGACAACGCCGCCCCCACTGAGGCGACGATGCACAGCGTATTGACCGCGGGCTGTCGGCCGGACTTGAGCCAGCGGAACAGGGCCATGGCACCGGAGGGCTCGTTGCCGTGCAGCAAGGTGACAAAAGCGCGGGTGCGACTACTGTCGATCCCTTCGAGGAAGATACTGGCGGGGCCGCCGAGGTAGCGCAGAAAATCCTCCACACTGGCTCCGATATCAGGTGCCAGAGGATTGCGGAGAAAGCGCAAGCGCTTCATGCAGGCCACTCCGCCACCGGGCGATTGCCGGCACTGCACGCCATGTAAGCCTCCAACATGCTCTGTAAATCACCCGCTCCGGGCTTCTGACCGGTGCCGCGCAGAGCAAGCCGAGCCAACTGCCAGCGGGCTCCTGTCTGGCCACTCTCCAACCGCCCTTCGATGATGCCGAGGTAGCGCGCTATCGACGCCTCGTCGATGCCAATGGCGGCAAGCCCACGCTGCGCGACCGGAAGCATGGCGGCGATGATCGCAGCTGCTGTTTGTTCTTCACAGGCGCACTGCCGGTCCCGCGGCCAGACCAGCCGCGCATCAAGGCCGTACTGGGCAGCGCGGTAAAAATTGTGCTCGGCAAAGTTGAACGGCAGCGCCGGCAGCCAGGTATTGATGTTGGGCCGTAAACCTTCCGCCATGCCAATCAAAAAGGCAGCGTTGGCCACCATGTCCGCGGCCGTAGGGCCCGCAGGCAGGGCGCGCATTTCAATCCGCAGGTGGCCACCGGCCGAGGCGTCATAAACCGGCCGATTCCAGAGCCAGACAGTGCCCTGATGCAGCTGCAGTTCGGGAAGCGGCGGCGGAACCGTCGCATGGTCAAGATCAGCAAGCTCATCACTGCAGACCGGCAACAGCGGACGGTAGAGGCGCACAGCCTCTACAAACAATTCGGAGGCCTCGCGCCGAACCCAGCCCTGGCCAAAGTTGACTCGCGCCGGCTCGTTCCAGCTGTAACGATCCGGCACCCGGGTATCGATGGATTGCTTGAACAATGGAATCCGCGTCTCCTGCCACAGGCAGTGTCCGAACAGGGTGGGCGAATTGCCCGCGATGGCCAAGGCCAACGGCGTAACCGCCTGGATGGCATTAAAGGTGTCGGCAAAGTACCGGGGCTCAACCCGATAATGCACCTGGAAGGAGGTATTCGCACCCTCAAGGGTGACATCGTCCATGTCCAGCCGCAGCGGATGCCGGCCGTTGATATCGACCCGAAACTGCCGACCACGGCGGGCAATGAGCTGTTCGACCAGGGCCGCGAAGCGCTGCTTGTCGGTCAGGCAGGCTGGCCCGAAGTCCCCGCGCTGCAAGGTGGGCAGAATCCCGATCGGCACGATGCGGACATCGCGCTCCGCCGCCAGGCTGCGCAGACCCTTGAGCTTGTCCAGGATTTCCTGCTCCAGCGCTCGCAGCGGATTGTCAGCGATGGCCACCGGCGTCAGGTTGTATTCCAGGTTGTAGCGATTCAGCTCCAGGGTGAGCTGTGGATCCCGGGCCGCCGCCTGCAGCTCCTCATTGAGCAGCGCGGGGCACCCGTGCCGGTCGACAATATACAGTTCCAGCTCAGCACCCAGCGAGCCCGGGCCTTCGCCGAAACCAGGCACAGCGAGGGTCTGCCGCAACTGCTCCAGATTGCTTTCCAGGCGCTCACCAAAGCGGCGGTAGTCGTCGGCGCTGAACTGTGTGTGCTGAATGTCGATGCCCATGGGGGTTTTATAGCACAGTTGTCCGCCGGGCAAGGTCCGCGGGGCGCAGATGGCGGTGGAGGATCGCCGTCCCTTGGCGTAAAATCATCGCCGTGTCTCCAGGAAACGCCATTGCCATGCCCGCACCCGTCACTCCCGATCGCTCCCTGCTGGAACGCTGGCTCACCGCCGCAGCCGTCGAAAGCTATGTGTGTGAACACTGCGATAACCTGCACCTGAGCGAAATCCGCGCCCAGGAAGGGGTGCTGGACAGCCGCCTGATCCAGGAGCCCTTCGGCCTGCTGTTCAGCACCGAACTGGAAATCCGGCCCATGGCCCTGCTCGCGGTGTCGGCCGACCTGGGGCGTCTGAACATGGAATACCCGACCCTGAAAGTCTTCCTCGATATCGTTGACGATGCCACCCCTCAGCTGGTGGCCGCCAGCATCTTCCCGGGCAACGAAGGCCTTACCCAGGGGCAGTTCAACCACTTCATTGCCATCGCCATGCAGGCCACCCTGCAGCTGGCCGAGGAGTGCCTGCGGCTGGACTACCTGTTCTCCGAGGACGGCTCCACCCGCCAGCAGCCGCGCTCGGTCCTGCACTGAGCGGGATTGATAGAGCGGCTCCATTGGACCTGTACTGACGCATGCACGAGGGGCACCAATCAATGGCAATGCTGACTGTACGCAATCTACCCGTTGAAGTGCACCGCGCCCTGCGAGCGCGAGCTGCGCTGCATGGCCGCAGTATGGAGGCCGAAGTGCGCGGGATACTGGAAGCCGCAGTTGCGCCCGAAGGACGGATGAAACTGGGCTCTCTGCTCGCTGACATAGGGCGTCAGGCCAAGTTGACCGACGAGGAACACAGGGTCTTTGGTGAAGTCCGCGACAGAGCTCCAGCCCGGGAGATAGACTTTGAATGATTCTTCTCGACACCAATGTTATCGAGACCGCAAGGCAGACGCAGCATTAGCCGTTGCTGACGGCCACATCGCAGCCATAGCAATTGCCAATGGGCTTGCTGTGGTTACCCGGGACACTGGCTCGTTCAAGGCGGCCGGGGCGGCTGTGATCAACCCCTGGAATGGCTAGCGACACTCCACGGCGTGGATATTGAGGCTCTGGGCAAGCACCGTTACACCCGTCACGGCATGAATTTGAGTGACCAGGGAACCAAACGATAGCTGGAAAACCGGATTGAACTCCCAGGATTCCTGGTTCAACGTGATCAGGAACTCCTCGGTGCCAGGCCCCGCTGGCAGTGGCGACGTGCATCTGTCCGCCCATGCCGCCCGGGCAAGCGCTATCAGCTGCGGCTTATCAAGCCAAACAGAAGAATCAAAGTACGTGTGTGCAGGATTCGCTACATACAGCACCAAAGCGATGACATTACCGGCAACGGAAACATCTATGCTTGATTTCGGCTCAACCGGGAGCCCACTTACGATCTGTTGAAAAATTACCCTGACATTGGTCAGCTCGTTACCCTGCACCTGAGAAACCTTGAACTCATAGGATTTCGCGTCACGGGTCACGATTTCATGCGTTGCGAAATAGTCGTAGATCATCGCCCGCACTTTCTCGGTTCCCGCCAGGAGCTCAGATCGATCGAATGAACCAAGTGATTTCGAACGTAGGCTGAGCACTCTACCTGTTGCAGTAGTAAAATCGCTGAAAATCGTGGTTTCGGAGACCCGAAGCAGTTTCTCCAACTCGGCATCCCCCTCCTCCGCAACGCCACTTCCAGAATCAATGGTGAAACTCTCGCCGGGATCAGTGCTCTGGGGTGGGCCCGATCCTCTCACGATCTCCCGTGATTCGTCGAGAACGCCAAATTGCGCTGAAGCGGCTGTGGCGGCCAAGGTCAGGAACGTAGCAGCCATTAAGGCCAGAAATTGCGCTAGGTTTCGCCAGCAGGCACCCCACGGCACTAGCAAATAGCACACAAGAATTTTTACGCAGGGCTTCATAGACCCAGTATCCACGACATTCAGTCAGTGGAGAAGATCTCTTTAACGCATTGAGATTATGCGAATTTTGATGCTTAATTGCATCATATTTGCACAGGAGCGACCCCCATGCGAACTACCGTGACTATCGATGATGCCCTTTACCAACAAGCTCTGGCTGTCGCAGATCCCGGCATGAACAAGGCTGATCTGTTCCGGGAAGCCATCGAAACCTTCGTACGGGTGCGCGCGGCGAAGCGCCTGGCAGCGCTGGGTGGCAGTACACCTGGAATGGCGCGTATTCCGCGCAGACGGAGCGAGCCCGCCGCCCCGTGAGTGTACTGATCGACACCTCGGTGTGGGTGGACCACTTCAGGCGGCGGAACGAAGGCCTGGTGACGTTGCTTCTGCAGGACGAAGCCCTGAGTCATCCGATGGTACTGGGCGAGCTTGCCTGTGGCTGCCCGCCGGCACCGAGACTCAGGACGCTTGGCGACATCGAACTGCTACAACCTGCCACGCAGGCGAGCTGGGATGAGGTAATGGCATTGATCGAACGGGAACGGCTCTATGGCCTCGGTTGCGGACTTGTCGATATAACACTGCTGGCCTCAACCCTGCTGACCCCGGATGCCCGTTTATGGACGCTGGACAAACGCCTCGCGGAACTGGCTGCACGTTTTGATGCGGCGTTTGCAGTCGAGGCTTAAGTCAAATCACAGTATGGCGTAGAATTGCCACGGGGCATCGGAGGACCGAGAGCCCTTGGATCGGCGCTGGCAAACTGGTTAAATGGCCGCTCTCACCTAACAGACAATACCCATGTTTTTTAGCGGCGAGCGCACCCAGTTTTTCAAGCCACTGACCGGCAAGTACCGGGAGCAAATCGCCGAATGCCTGCGCCTGCTGCACGAACGGCTGTACAGTTCGCAGGCCGACTACGGCCAATCACTGCGCCGGGAGCAGATCCTGGACCTGTTTTCCGAAGCACTGGAACGCGCCCCGCTGCTCGAGGGTGAGGACGAGGGCCGCTTCAGCAACACCCGCGAGCAGGCCGGCTGGATTCTCAATCAATTGGTTGAGAACGGCTGGCTCAAGCGCGACAGGGACGCAGCCTCTTTCCAGTCCACCTACCCCTTCAGCCGCAGCGGGCGCCTGTTCACCCAGACGCTGGCGGAAGTGGACGGCCGCAGCGTGCGCACACGCCACCGCAACACGCGCAATACGCTGAACGCCCTTGCCGCGTTCCTCGAGCGCGGCGAAGTCTATGACCTGCTGGACGCCTACGAACACTCCGAGCGCATCATCGCCGACTTTACCGACATCATCGCCGAACTTGAGGAGCGCAAGCGGGAGCTGGTTCGCGAAGTCGAGACCCAGCAACTGGTGCAGCAAGCCTCGGACCAGTTCTTCGATTTCATGGAAAAGCGGTTCCAGCCGGACGTCGCCATCCGTCTTTCCGCCGACAGTGTCGAGAAACACCGCGAGCGCATCCAGCGCACCATCGAAAAAATCCGCCGCAAGCAGAACACGTGGAAGGCCAACGCCGAGAGGGAACTGCGCCGGCTGGCCCCGGAGCTGGTAGTGAGCGACGAGGGCTCGGTGCTCTGGTACCTGCTGGACAGCATCGACACCCGCATGCGCAACGCCTCCGAGATCATGCTGCCCTCCCTGCGCCGCACCCTGCAGGGCTTTACCCGCCGCGCCGATATCATCATCCGCCAGCTCAGCTATGTACACAGCCAGAAGCACAATGACATTGTCGGCCTGTGCCGCGAACTGTCCGCGCTGGGCGACGCCAGTTTCGGCCAGCGCCTGGCCGCCGCCGCTGACGCCATGGCGAGCCTGAAGCTGGGCCTGGTGGATCCGGCGCATAATCGCCTGCGGGAACAACGGCAGCAGCGCCCGGTGCGCAGCCGCCTCACCGAGCTGGCCGCACCGGACGCGGCCACCCGCCGCGAGCTGTTGCTCCAGCAGTTACTGGAGAAGGCCTTCAATATCAACAGCGGCGCGCTGCGCAACTACCTGCGCGGGGCCCTCGGTGCCAGTCGTCGCATCGACAGCCGCGACTTGCCGATCAACAACGCCGGCGACCTGCTGGCCCTGAGCCATGTGATCGAACTCGGCAGCGCCGACCACGCCGAGACGGGGTTCCGTCTGCGCGTGGAGCGCACCGAACCGATCACCGGGGAACACTATTTCACCCGCAGGGACGGCTTCCTGCTGGAACTGGAGTACGATGACGATACGAGCAGCCCTTGAAGAAGCGCTGGCAGCACGCGGCATCAGCGCGGAGCAGTTCTCCGAACTGATGATCCGCCTGCTGGACCACGGCGTGCTGTGCCGCGACGAGAACAAGCGCGAGGCCGAGTTGTACGATCGCTACCTGCAGGTGGCGGATCTGGTAGAGGACTATCTCACTGTCCTGCGGATTCGCCTGCTGCACGAACCGCGCTTCCATTCCCTGCGCCTGTTCCCGCCCGGCGCCGAGGTGCCGGGCCTGGCCGACATCGACGACGCCTTCAACAGCGGCCTGCGCGAGCGCCTCAGCCAGGCGGAAGTGGCACTGATCCTGGTACTGCGCGCGGAGTACGACAAGTCGCTGCGGGAGGGGCAGATCGACGAGCACGGCCAGGTGACGCTGCCCCTGGAAGCCTTGAGTCTCGCCCACAAGAACCTGCTCGGCCGTCCGCTGCCAGAGGGGCTGGTGGACCGCCGCAACCTGTTCCGCCGCCTGCGCCAGCTGCGGATCATCCGCTATGCCGGCGACGAGGCGCTGGAGGACAGCGAATCCTGGTTCACCATCCGCCCCGACATAACCAGTATGGTCAGCGATACCGTGCTTGCGGAGCTGGCGGACGCTGGCGAGCCCGCCAGCAACGATACAACGACATCTGCTGAGGACGCGCCGTGACCAGCAACCACCGCGTCCCTGCCGCCAGCCACGGGAATCCCCTCACGCCATGTACCTGAAGCACGCCATTACCGTGAACTGGGGCAACCTGCCCCCGGAAGAACTGGAATTTGGCCCGGTAAACCTGTTTTCCGGCGGCAACGGCTCGGGCAAGACTACCGCCGCCGATGCCCTGCAGACGCTGATGACCGCGGCCCACGACAACCTGTTCACCTACAATCCGGGGCAGGATGAAACCACCCAGCGCGGCCGCGGCGGCAAGCAGGTGCGCACCCTCGCCTCCTACGTGCTGGGCTGTGACGACGGCGCCTTCGCCAGGCCATACGATTGCGACGGCTATATCGCCGGCATCTTCCATCCCACCAAGGGCGAAACAGCGGAACCTTTTACCGCGGTCATCGGCGCGCGCGCCCACCTTGATCGTGCAGGTGTCCAGCCACAGGCGCGGCAGGACGAACTGCTGATGATGATCGTGCCCGGGGAGATGCTCAGGCTCTCCCATTTCGTGCGTGAATACCCCGATGGCCGCCACGCCGTGCCGATCACCGAGCTGCCCAACTTGCTGCGCCAGGAGTTCGGCAAGAAGGCGGTGGAAACCTACGAACGCAAGGGTGCCTACCTGTCGCGGCTGTTCGGCGCGCTGCGCGGCAAGCGCGACGCGGTATCCCAGCGCGAAGGTACCAATGCGGCGCGCACTTTCGCGCGCTTCATGGCCTACAAGCCGGTGGATTCCATCGACCAGTTCGTCGCGGGCGAAGTGCTGGAAGCACGCGACCTGGGCGACACCATTCGCCGCATTCGCGACCTGCTGCGCACCGTGCACGGCATGGAACAGGAAGCCCGGCAATTGCGCGCCAGCGTCGAGCTGCTGGGGCAATCCCGCGACCAGGCGGAGCACTACCTGGAGAGCTGGCTGCAGCGTACGACGGTGACCTATGGCGCCGCCGCCCAGCAGCAGCGGCGCA